>NZ_CP150290.1:6165000-6287500 GCF_038051995.1 Paenibacillus sp. FSL H8-0537
AAAAGGGGTCCGTCCTATACCGCTCGTGCGGTTCGCCACGACGATCACTCTCCAGCGCAAGCTCTCGCATTGCTGCGGCGTACGGCTCTAGCCATTGTTTCCATCGATCGTTCATTCACTTCACTCTCCTTCCACCATGCGTCTGTATTCGATGCGTATTCGATGCCAAGCGTATTCGATCTGTGTTGATACCGGCCTGCACACATAATCGAACGTATGTCCCTTTAATTGAAGACTGAAATCGTCCATTCCATCTAAAGCGTCTGTCATAAAAAAAGGGCGGTCCATCAGACCACTGACGGCGACAAAAGCCTCGAATTCCCCTAGTACTCTTGTCATGCCGATTGTTTCTGGGTAGGCAAGCTGGATTTTACGATACTCGCTATTCACGCATTTAGGGAGTTCAACTGCCTCAATAAGCTCCCCTTTGTTTAGAGCTGTCTGATGCAGACCCTTTATCCATTCATCAATTGGCACGAGACGGCTTCCATTAGAGGAACGGATATGAATAACGGCTTTCAATGCGTATAGGAGCCCCCAATAGTCCCCCTTAATCGTATCCGCATAAGCGAGAGAGCCTCCCATCGTTGCCCGATTGCGGATCTGAACATCACCAATCTGCTCGGCAGCCTGCTTCAAAGCAGGTAAACAGCGGTCAATGATAGGATCGCTAGCAATGCGGGAATGCGTGACACCAGCCCCAATCCATATATGGGTGTCCGACTCCGTGACAGATTGAAGCTCCAGTAGCGATGTTGTATCCAGCAAAGCCTCAGGGAAATAAAGCCCTTGCCGGATCTGATTCACCACAATCTGGCCCCCGGCTACGATCTCTGCTTTCGGATGAATACTTAACAGCTCAACAGCCTCTTTTATCGTATCCGGTCTAAATAATTTCATCCAATCGTTCCTCTTTTGGCCTTAATGATTTGCCATATTCGGTTGGGGGTAGCTGGCATGTCCAGGTGTTCGACCCCGTATAACTTCAACGCGTCCACAATCGCGTTCATGATGGCTGGTGGCGAGCCGATAGCCCCGGATTCCCCTACTCCTTTTACCCCTAAGGGATTAACTGGAGATGGCGTGCATGTTCTTCCCAGCAAAATGGGGGGAATATCCGTAGCCCTGGGCATACGGTAGGTTCTAAAAGAGTCCGTCTCCATCAAGCCTTGATCATTAGGGGAAACGAACGCCTCCCACAAAGCCTGTCCCATCCCTTGAACAATGCCTCCCCGTACTTGACCCTCGACAATTTGTTCGTGAATCGTTTCTCCGCAGTCGTCCACCGCAGCATATTGGAGTATCTTGGGCTGTCCTGTGCTTGTATCCACTTCCGCAATACAAATATGACAGCCGAAGGGAAATGTGTAGTTATCAGGTTCAAAAAATGCCGTCGCCTCCAAACCGGGCTCCATATCTGGCGGCAGTTGATGGGCTAAATACAGCTGATGCGCTACTTGGACAATTCCGATTTCTTGAGCTCCCGCTTTAACGATTCCCTGTTCAAAAACGAGACTGCTTACAGGTTTATTCCATAGAAAGCCCACATACTCGATAACCTTCTTTATTATTTTCTCGCAAGCCCGATAAATGGCCGCCCCGCCAACCGCCGCGCTGCGGCTCCCAAAAGTTCCTGAACCCCAGGGGGTATTCACTGTGTTTCCAGTGACCACTTCAACATCCTGAAGCGGAATACCGAGTAGACGCTCAGTAAGCATCGACCAAGAGGTATGATGGCCTTGTCCGGAGGGACATGTTCCCGAAATAACAACCGCTTTTCCTGTCGGAAGTATCCGTACGACAGCTGATTCAAAGCCTCCCGTCATTAGTCCCAAGGCGGCATTGTGTCGAGATGGACCGCTTCCGCAAAACTCAACGTAGGAAGAGATCCCTATGCCGATTTGCTTAACATCACCCCGCTGCCTCCGAATGTGCTGCTCCTCTTTCCAATGATTCATGCCAACGAGCTCGATAGCTTGCTTCAATGCTTCTGCGTAGTTGCCGCTGTCGTAAACAAGACCCGTCACTACTTTTTTGGGAAACTCCTCTGGTTGAATGAAATTTTGAATGCGTATGTCCGCCGAATCTTGATGCAGACGTTGAGCGACTAAATCAATCGTGCGTTCCACCAGATAGCTAGCCTCTGGCCGCCCTGCTCCGCGATAGGCATCTGTAGGTGTTTGATTTGTATAATATCCTATTACTTCCACCCGAATATAAGGGATATGATAGCATCCTGATAGCATTTGGGTCGTAAATATAGGAATGCCAGGCGTCGCCGCCTGCAAATAAGCTCCCATATTTGCATGAATCCGAACTTCCAATCCCTCTATTTCTCCCGAATGACGGTAATGGGCGGTAACTTCTTGAATTTGATCCCGGCCATGCGTCGTTGCCAGAAAATGCTCGGAGCGAGTTTCGATGTACTTCAGCACTTTCTTCAATCGTTTAGATAAATAAGCGACCAAAATTTCTTCCCGATACACGTTCATTTTAGCTCCAAAAGCTCCTCCGACATCTGGACATTGGACTTGCAGTCTATTCTCCGGATGCGGTAAGGTTAACGCTAAAGATAACCTCAACACATGCGCAAACTGCGTGGAAGACCACACCTTAAGCTCGTCCAGCACCGGGTCGTAACTTGCAACAATACCTCGTGTCTCGATGGGGCTTGGTACGACTCGCGGAACGACCAAGCGCTGTTCCAAGCGATCGTCCGCCCTGTCTAGCGCACTGCGATCCCCATACTCCTTCATCCAACAGTATGCCTTGTGACCCTCTGCCTCTTCATGAATGGGGGGAACTGAGGAGCCTATCACTTGTGACAAACTAGTAATGGATGGCAGCGGATCGTAAACCACGTTAACCAAAGCCATCGCCTGATTCAACGCCTCAGGCGAGGTTGCTACAACGACCGCAAACGGCTCCCCTTTATAACGAACCGTATCTTTGGCAAGCAGCGGATGTCCCGGGTTGCGCAGTCCTTCCAGAGGCCAAATCATCGGCACTTCGCCAAGCTCGGCAGGCAGATCCTCTGCCTTGATAATGGCGACAACTCCTTCACTGTGCAGTGCGGCTTCGATGTCTACTAGCAGCAAACGCGCATGCGGCATCTTGCTGCGTATAAATCCGACATAATGGGTATTTGGAAAAAAGAGGTCTGCAACAAAGCGCCCTTCCCCCCGCAATAGACGATAATCCTCTTTTCGCAGCTTCGAGCTTGTTTCCCTCACATCCCCACCTGCTTTCAAGACGATATGGCCGTTACGAGTTTCCTTAACGTATCCACAAGTTCCTGAGCATGAGCCAGGGGGTCTACCTGTTCAAAAATATGCGCTACTTTGCCTTCTGGATCAATGATGTACGTAGCCCGCTCAATTCCCATAATGGTTTTGCCTAAAAACTTCTTCTCCTTCACTACCCGATACTGGCCCGCAACTGTCAAATCTTCATCCGACAACAAGGGGAACTGAAACCCATTCAATGCGGAAAACTGCTCATGTGATTGTAAATGATCGGGACTAATCCCCACCACAACAGCATCAGCGATCGTGAGATCCTCATAACGATCCCTGATTGCGCAGCCCTCGGAGGTACATCCCGGCGTACCGTCTTTGGGATAAAAGAACAAAATACTAAACTTCCCCCGCTGCTCCGACAGGGTAAAAGCGTTCACGGGTCCCGTTGAGGACAATGTAAAATCCGGTGCTTGATCTCCTATAGCTAATTTCATTCAGAACACCTCTTCCTTTTCGCTTTGTTCGATGTAAAGCTCCAATTTCTCCAACGACCAGATGATGCCTGTTGAAAGTACGTCTTCCATATCGAATTCAATGCCGAATTCTTCTTCCATTAATACGAGCCATTTAAGCATAGTCAGAGAGTTGATGCCCAGCTCTTCTAAACGATCTTCGACTTGCTCAATCATTTCTTTCGAGAAGACACCTTCCGAAACTTTTATTAACGCTTCTGTAATACGAGTTTTTATCGATTTCATTCGCGTGCTCCTCTCCCTTATCGCCAGACAAGCTCCCCATTTTTCTTTGAAACAGCTACATCTCCAGAAACATTAGCCATCCGAGAACGAAACGTTTGAATGATTTGACCTAGAATACTAACTGCGATCTCTTCTGGCGTCTGTGCGCCAATCTCCAAACCAATCGGTGAATAAATACAACCGGGCGGCGACTCGCTCCCATACAATCGATTTAAACGATGCCGTGGACCAAGTACCCCAATGTACAAAAAAGACCGCTTCAACGCCGATTCTAAAGCCAAACGGTCATAATCAAAATCATGACTCATAATGACTACCGCCGTATTCGTCGAGAAACGAAGAAGAAACTCAGCTAGCGCCTCCTTATCCCGTCCAACCCGACTAAGCTTGACTCCCGGTGCTTGTTGGGATGCACGTTCAAAATGCGCTTCGCGATAGTCGGCGGCATGAACCTCATACGATAGTTTGCTTGCCAAATCCATTACCGGTATGGCATCGTATCCGGCCCCAATAAGCAACAGCCTCTGTTCCCGCTCGATTTGCTGTACGTGGAGACCGTCGCTGCTCATAAATTCGATCCCCTCCATTCCCGGATCAGCGATGATGGTTTCCCCGATTTGTAAAATCCGCGAGCCCAATTGCCTGCCTGCATTTCCATCCTTCAGCCATATGCCGTAACGGATGGGATAATCCAGAGCCAGAGCCTTTAACAGCCTGCTTCGATGCTGATACAGCCACTCTGTCTTTTCCAATAGCAGATGAACCGTACCTTGGCACCCCTTGTTAAATCCGAATACAGGATCGTCGTCTCCCACATAGGTAAGCAGTCGAAGGGGCTCATTCGACTGCAGGAGCCGAATACTTTGTTCCACGATATCTCGCTCCAGGCAGCCTCCGCTTAGTTGTCCTTCACGTTCCCCGTCCTCAAAGATGACCATTTGAGCCCCTTTTTTTCGATACGTCGATCCGGAAGTAGCAAGCACTGTGGCAAGTACAGATGCCTTTCCATTCTCCCGTTCTTGATAAATCCGCTTCAATATATGCAATTTACGTCACTTCCTCTCCAACGCTTGATGGATGGCATCAATAATCGGAGAATACCCCGTACATCTGCAATAATTGCCCTCTACAAATTGCGCAATTTCTTCTTTTGTCTTCTTCTCATTGCGTTCTAGCAAATGGGAGGCCATAATGAGAAACCCGGAAGTACAGAACCCGCATTGCAGCGCGTAGTGGGCTTGAAATGTTTGTTGCAGGGAACTCAGTCCTTGCCCCTCTGGACAAAGTCCTTCTACCGTTACCACTTCGCTATGATTACATTGCCAAGCCAGCGTGCTGCAAGCCTTGATCGGCATCCCATCTAGCAGAACCGTGCACGCTCCGCACGAAACGGTATCACATCCGATATGCGTTCCCGTCAGTCTCAAATCCTCTCTGAGCCAATCGGCTAATACGCGATTTTCGGGACAGGGCACGACCTGATTCTCACCGTTAACCTTTATTTGAAACTGCTTCTTCGGATTCATAGAAATCGTTACTCCTTTAGCTTCAGTAAGCATCATTAGGAATTCGCTCAGCCAAATAGTCCAATAACTGCCCATACGTCAATGCTTCTCCTCTGGTAAGCTCCAACAAGTTAATTTCGACTTGAAAAGCATTCTCGAGCTCTACCAGCAAGCGCATAAACATCACCGAATCTAAAGGTAACTCGGCTGTCCCGAATACAGCCTCGTGGCGGAATTGAGAAGCTTCAATCCCCACGTCCAACAGTACACGGTGCAGCAGCGCGGCTTGTTCTTGATTCATAGCTTCCCCCTCGTTTTCCTTAGTCTCCGATTACTCTCATTTCACGAACGGGGCTTCCGACCTCTTAAAAGTGCAGAACCACTTTCAGAATCTCCTGATTGTCAAACTGCCGGTAAGCTTCCACTACATCCTGAAAGGGCGCTCGATGACTAATAATAATCGTCGGGTCCAAAACTCCGCTGCGAATCCATTCCAGCAGCCTTGGACCATATTTGATCGGATTGCCCACAATAAATTGAAGTGTAATTTCTTTCGCAAACGCCTGCTCCGTGTTAAAGGGCATAGCCTTCGAGTGATGTGCACCTGCACATACGACGGTTCCCTTGGGTCGGACCAAACGAAGTGCAGCCAACAGCGTCTCATCCTTGCCGACCGCTTCGAATACAACATCAGGTCCAGGGCCGCATGCAGCCCTAATCCGCTCTTGCTCATAAGGGTAAAACGGAATGGCGCCGATCTTCGCAGCTGCTTCATGGCGATGTTTATTGGATTCCATAATGTAGACTTTCTGCGCCCCCATTGCTTGTGCGCAAAGTGCCGTCATAAGTCCAACAGGCCCTCCCCCGATAACGATAGCTGTATCCCCGGATTGGAAACCGCTCTCTTCTACACAAGCATATCCTGTAGCCAATATGTCGCCAGCAAAAAGCGCCTTCTCATCACTTACCTCGTCTGGAATCGGAAGAAGAACCACATCTGCATAAGGAATTCTCACATACTCAGCTTGTCCCCCAGGTACATACGAACCAACGACATTGCCATATCCGAACAATGAAGCAGAATCGCAATGATAGTGAAGTTCTTTTTGGCAATACCAACAAGTACCGCACGCCACAATATCCGAGACTACCACTCGGTCTCCAACCTTCACCTTCTGCACATCATGACCGATTTCGATAATAACGCCAGTAAATTCATGGCCCATAACCGTTCCCTCCGGGAAATCCGGCAAATGCCCCCGATAAGGATGCAAATCTGTTCCACAAATAGAAGTTTTCGTCACCCGAATAATGGCATCAGAAGGCTTCTTCAAGGATGGATTTTCCATTTCTTGAAGCTCTATCTGCCTCGTCCCGTTCCAGACCAGCACCTTCATAAACAAACCTCCCTTACCATTCTCAAGCAGGTTTTCCCCTCGATCTCAAACTCAAAGGTCTGCCCAGTGTCCAGACATCCCCTTCCTATCGCCAACTCTTGGGAGTGATTGACCAGATACACTTCCCGAAGCCCTGGATAATGGTAAACGAATGCCTCTATATCGGGGTTGCTGAATCGGACGGGACGGGTCACTCCTGCCGCTTCCAACACATACTCATATAATCGGTGGCAAGCTTGTTGTTCCAGACCAAAAGCGACATTCAGCAGACGTTCAATGGGTGCGTTGAGGTAATAGGCCTGACCTTTACCCCAACGACGAACCGTGAATGCAGGTGTACCAGAACAATCATATCGGCAAAGGGTTTCGGCAGTCGTGGCCCGAATAACAGGAATTTGGTCGAATCCAGCATCGCGCCAGGGAATGAAATACTGCGTATTCTCCAATTGAAACGTGCCCTGACTCTGCTCTGATAATGTGAAATCGGCAAGCTCCACGCCAAAGAGAGATTCGCCGCCAAAGCCATGCAAATAATGGCCAGGCGTGTAAAGAACCGTCCCTCCAGCCTGCACATAGTTCTTGAGCCTTTCGATGTCGCAATGGGTCATGTGATGGGCAGAAGGAACGAATACGACCTTGTAGCGCTCCAAATCCGTTTGAGCAAATTCAAACGGTACATGAAGTCCGGTTAACAATAAATAGCTGTAAAACAAAGCGCTTCCATTCGTATACTTGTCATCCAGCGTATTCGCGTTCCCCTTCTCGAATTGTTCCGATACGTAAATCGCCACTTCGGGTCGAGCCGGAGTCCCCCCCTTTAATGCCTCTGCTAATTTTCCGCATTCCCGAAACGCATGCTCACTCTGCTTCGCTGTACCTGACTCCTCTATAAATCCGACAAATCGCTCGCTAGGGCGCAGATGGTAAGGCTTGTCCACGCTGGAAAAATCCTTCCAGCACCAAGAGATAATCGCCTTGGCCCCATGAAGCAGACAGCTGGCCCCGCTGGCGCGGATGTAGGCCGCCCGGACTTCTTCAGAAGCTCCATACAGGCCAAACTCATCCACAATGGGAATTCCGTACAGCGAAGCAAGAGTCACGAGAAAAGGAACATATTGAGAAGCTTTGACCGAGGCGTTCGACTCGATTTGAAATGACGTCCAAAGCGGAAACCCATGAATAGCAATCCAATCTAAATCGCTGGCTATATGCTTCGCCGTCATATAATGGTTTCCAAGTAAAAAGAGAGAGTCGCTGCCCATCCACACCTTGGCCCTCGTGTCCATCTCCCTCACAGCTCGGGTCATCTTGCCAATCCATTCTTGAGATTCGCGCTCCGAAAGCCCTGTGACTGTCTCAAAATCGATATAAACCATTTCGTCCCCAATATCATAGGCAAAAATATTCGTGTGCGTTTTTAGCTCTGCCACCACTCTCTTTACGAATGCGGCTGATCGCTCCACCATTTGCGGATCCTTCCAAAGGTTTCTGTTCTCGCGCCAAGGGAGATCGAAAAGCTGCCCATTCATCCAAATGGTCAAAATAGCGGGAACACACTGTAATTCATAACGATGAGCCAGATGAACAAACTCCGATAACCGCTGGAACATGCGTTCATCATATATTCCTTCCTCTGGCTCAAAATCGTGCCAAAAAATAAAAAATCGAATGATTGTATAACCATACTGGGACATCTGCTTAAAATCTTGTTCCATTTCTTCAGCATTCCAGTTGCGCCAAAATCCGCATCCGCTCTGCGAGGGATGATAGTTAAAACCAAGCGTCACCTCAGCATCCTCTCCCCCGCGCAGATCCGTTCAAGCTCGTCGCAAACCAAATCGACTTGCTCGAAGCTCAAATGCGGATGAAGGGGTAGTGTCAGCTCTCGCTCAGCAATGGCCTCCGCTACCGGGCAGTCCCCCTTCCGAGTCCCTTCACTTTCCATATAATATTGAAATAAATGGCAGGCAGGATAATGAACACTCGTTTGAATGCCTGCTTCTTTCAAGCGTTCAATCCACTCAGAACGGTCAGCATCCATCGGCAACAAAACAGGAAAAATATGATGGCTGCTCGCTGCTTCCGGAATGTCCGCATAAGGCAGTATCAGTTGGGGCAACGAGCGTAAGCGGTAACGGAAGCGCTGGACAAGCTGCTCCCGTGCCTGTTGATTGGCATCATATTTTTGCAATTGAATTCTCCCCATGGCCGCGCCGATATCCGTCATCCGATAGTTCATCCCTACCCCGGTCACGTTGTAAGACACAGAGCGACCGTGATGCTTGGACCAAGAACTAGTGCCCATATAGTGGGAACGATGGAGCTTCGCTTTAGCTAATAAATCTGCGTCTCTGGAAACGAGCATGCCGCCTTCGCCCGTCGTCATATTTTTCGTTGAAAAAAAACTGAAACAGCCGATGTCGCCCAGTGTACCGAGCATACCCAGCGACGTATGGACAAGCGGTCCGTGCGCGACATCTTCTATCACCTTCAGATCATGCTTTCTTGCTATCTCAAGGATGATCGGCATGTTAGCGCTGTATCCCCCATAATGGACAACCACGATACCTTTGGTGTTGGACGTTATTTTTTTCTCCAAGTCCAACGGATCCATGTTAAAATCGTGAAAGCTTTGCGAGTCAACGAATACGGGCTTAGCCCCTGCCATTTTGATACAAGCAGCTGATGCTACGAAGGTCATGGAAGGCACGAGCACTTCATCGCCAGGTCCAATACCTAGAACGTGCATAGCCGTATGCAGCGCAGCCGTGCAGCTGTTCATGGCAACAGAGGGAAGAGGCAGACCTAAACGTTGGGAAAATTCGGCTTCGAATTGCTCCGTTTGGTGCCCCATCGTAATCCAACGATCCCTCATAACATCCGATACTGCTTTTATTTCTTCTTCGTCGATTGTTAAACTATATAATGGAACTCTCCAGTCCACGCCCTTCACCCACTCTCAAATGGAATTAATTGTAATTTCATCTTTTAGAAACAGCTGACGATTCTCTAGAAAAAACCGCGATGCCTCAATCAAGCTATCTCCTGTCCCGATATCCATCCACACACCCTCATGGAGATACGAATGAACCTTATGACCATCACTAATTAAGTTTTTAATCAAATCCGGAACACCCATCGACCGTTCATAGATGTAATTAATGACTGAAGTATTCATCATGTATACTCCCGAAGAAACGAAATAGTCAAAATCAGGCTTTTCTGTGATCCCTACGATTCGATTGTCGTCCGTTAATTCAACAACACCAAAATCGACATGAACTTTCTTTTTGGAGAGCATCACGGAAAGCATGGAGCGATTCTCTTGATGAAAGTGATAAAATGCTCTGAAATCAAAGTCCGTCAATACATCGGCGTTCATAACGAGCATCGGCTCCTCATTGCAAAGATCCTGCACTAAACGCAAAGCACCTATTGTGCCTAGTGACTCCTTCTCATGAGTAAAGGTAATGTTCATGCCAAAATTTGTTCTTGCGGTTACATAATTGCGAATCGTATCAGCCTTATAGTTTAAGGCGATAGTAACCTGGGTAAAGCCCGCTTCTTTGAGCTGTCGCAAAATGATTTCTAATATCGGTGTATCGTTCAGCGGCAGTAAAGGTTTAGGAAGCACTTTCGTGTAAGGCAGCAGCCTGATGCCCCAACCTCCTGCCATGATAACAGCCCTCATCTTAACTTCACCTCATCTCTATGCTTTGAATAAACGTCCAACAGTGTTGCTATCATTGCATCCCATGTATGTTCCCGCTGAACCCGTTCAAGGCCGTTCGCTCCCAGTCGAACCGCATAAGCTGAATCGGACAGCAGACTCCGAATAGCTTCTGTGACGGAAGGAGCATCAGGATCCGTCACCAATCCATCTATGCCATGCCGGACAGCTTCATTTGATCCGGGAAACCGGGAAGTCACTACTGGTTTAGCGAAACTCCATGCCTCTAAGAACACAATAGGGAAAACATCAACCTTGGAAGGCAGACAAAGCAGATCGCACGCTTGCAAGGCGGCCCGTTTTATTTGTTCGTCAACCATATCCATCTCAAGCATCCGCTCGTTATGTCCATACGAAGAAAATGCTTGCACGGAAGTTTCCGTTCGAGGTCCAATAAAGACGAACCATGCATGTGGAAACTCACTCCATATTGCGGACATCGATTCCAATATGAGTTCATAGCCTTTAAACGTTAGCTTTCTACCTAAAAATAAAACGAGCTTAGCGGATTGCGGGATCGAGAAAGCCTGCCTGAAATCAACGGCTGACTGCTCCTCCTGCGTAACGGCGTATTTCAGGACCGTAACCTTCTCTGGGGGAATGCCTGACGTTTCAAGAAGACTGCGCCTCTCGTGTTCCGTCCATGCAAATACCATTTGCGCATTTCTGCACAAGTTCAATCCCAGCTCGTCATTTTCCCATAGCCGCATGTCCGAGGCCGGTGTTACATACAAAGGCTTGCCGCTGTTCAGCCAATCGTTGGCAAGCCACAAATAGTTGGCATCTACAAAATCAAACAGATGCATCGCATCAAAGTCCCGAGATTCGATTATGAGCTTGGCTTGGCGCACGTCCGTCGGGATAAACAAATGCTCTACTCCATGCTCTGTGCAGGCATGGAACTGCGGATACATGCTGCTGCTTAGAGCTAGCGTAACTTGTATCTCTGCGCAGACCGACAGCTGTCGGGCCGTCATCATCGCCATGTGATCAGCGCCGGATACAGAAGGGTGCGAGCTGCGGATCATAATTAACAGCCTCATGACTACACCTTTTCCATGGCATTGCTCAAGTACCATTCAAGTGTGTGTTGCAGCCCTTCATCCAATGACACTTTAGGCTGCAATCCGGTTAACCGTCTTAGCAGCTCTGTATCCGGACATCTTCGATCTGGCGATCCCGGAAATGGCGGAGCGTCCACAATGGGCTCTTGACAATTCATTAATCGGAACAGCTTTTGACACAGCTCACGAATGGCGATCTCCTCGTTGGCATTTCCGATATTGACTGTATGATGGCCTTCAGTCAACATGCCTATTTCATAGGTGGCCTCAACAGCATCCGTGACGTAACTGAAAGCGCGGGTTTGGTCAGCGCCATATAGCTGAAAAGGGCTCTCCTTTTTCATCACCCTGGAAATAAGCTGAGGAATAACGTGATCGTACCCCATACGTGGACCATAAATATTATGGTAACGAACCATTCGGGTGTTAAAGCCATGCCTTTTTCCATAGTTTAATGTCAGCAGCTCCCCCGTTAATTTGGAGCCTGCGTAAGCATTTCGAGGAATGTCGACATCGATGCATAGCGGAGTGTTCTCCGATGTTGGCAATGGAAAATCTCCCCACGCATAAGCGTTATTGTAAACTTCACTGGACGACGCGAATAGCACGGTATCAGGCTTGTGCTCCGCACACCAGTCAAGCACGTTGATTGTGCTTAGCAGATTCGTTCGCAGTACATAATCCGGCATCTGATTCGCGTATTTCACACCATTAATTGCAGCCAGATGAAAAACAACATCATAATGCTTGTCCAACGGAAGGGTGTTTAAAGCGTTGGTTAAATCTGCTTCAATCATTTTAATATCCGAGCGAATCTCCTTAATGCTCTCATCCTGTTTACTTCTGAAAAAATTGTCTACTAGAGTTACTGTATGTCCTTTTTTCAATAAATGTTTGACCAGGTGGTATCCTATAAATCCAGTTCCGCCTGTTACGAGTATATTAGACACCAAAACCAACCCCTTGATAAAAGTTACATTTCGTTTGCAGAACACTGGACTTTTCCCTTAGAACGCCCCATAGATCGTAAACCATCTTCTTGTCCTCCTGATTGTCCAGCAACAAATGGAAGTCCATTTCTGCATATTGCGGGTGATTGTTTAGAATAAGAATGATTTGACACTTCTTTATTCCATCTTCTAAGGAGATCGGTGTGGCCCCCAATGATGCAATCATACCCTCACTCACAATGAAATCATGACCGTAAAGGCCGCGGCAGCCCAGTTGTTTCAGCATAGGTAAAATATCCAGAACCGCGCTTCCTCGAACATCATCGGTCTGCGGTACCCCTTTGTATGCGAAACCGCTTACTAGAACGTCCAAGCTTGACCATTCCCATCCAAGCTCGTCACGATTTTTATCCAATCGACTTACAATTCGTCCAGACAATGATTCGTTCAACTGACGCGCTGCTGAAATCAGCTGCGGCTCGTAACCTTTATTTCGGGACGAATACATCAGGTGAAACGGGTCCTTAGTCAAACAAGAGCCCCCTACGAAACCTGGCCTAGCTATGTCGGGTCGAGGGTAATTTAAATTGGCTGCTCCTACAATCTCCATAGCATCTAGCCCGTAACTCTCAGCTATAGCCGCGACCTCATTTCCAAAGCTGTAAATGACGTCCGTGTGGGAATTACACGTCAATTTGATCATCTCTGCCGCCTCAAAAGAACTGACCCGAATGGAATGAATCGATAACTTTGCAAAAACTGCAGCAGCGAATTTGAAATCCTCCTCATTTTCAGTACCAATGATTTGGGGCAGGCGCTTCAGTTCTTCCACCGCTTTGCCTTGAATCGTTCTCTCCGGGGCAAAAACGAGCCTAGGTCTTTTCACCTTTGCCGTCAATATGGGAAGCACCACTTCGCGTGTAGTGCCAATCGGCACAGTGCTGCGAACAATTACAAGTGTTTGCTCATCCATGACTTCCGCGATGGATTGAACGGCGGCTTCCAAATGCTCCAACGAAGGGCGATCTAATGCTTTGTCGTAAGGTGTTCCTACACAAATAAATACAACTTGCGGGCGATCAGGCAATGTGGCAGTTACCGCAAACAAGCTCCCTACTTTTTCAGCTACGACTTCTTTTACCGAAGGCTCGTATAAATCCACTTCTCCCTTAAGAAGCTGCTTTCTTCTCGGTTCTTGGGCTTCCACACCATGAATCCTTTCTCCTACGGTCAAAAAAGCGACCGACAGCGTTAACCCAACATAACCGAGTCCCATGACACTAATATCTGCTGCATTTCCATAGGGTTGCAATGACTTCACCCCTCATTTTGAATATACGTATTTTTCCAACTGGAATTGATCTGCTCTACAACTTCAATCGTGGCAGGAACTTTATACGGAGCTAAATTGTCCAATAAATATTGTCGCAACTGAACCATTGAAACCTCAGACTCCAACTCCACTTCCGCAACGACTTTTTCTCCATAGTAGGGATCTTTTATGCCGAACACTTTAGCGTTCCGAACGTCAGGATGAGAAAGCATCGCCTTCGTCACTTCATAGGGATCAATTTTACGACCGGAAACGTTAATAAATGGCTTTGACCTCCCAGTGAGATACACGTACCCATCTGCTGTATATCCGAGATCACCGGTCTGATAATAATGATCTATCGACACAGATGACGTTCTCTCTTCACCCAAATAACCTAAAAAGAGAGTCCTGCTTCGGATGGCAAAGGCTTGATCCCCCCCATCCTTCCATTCTACATCCGGTAAAAGCAAACCAACCGCCCCCTCTGGCTCTTCCACATCAGGAGAAGATGCAGCTATCACACCCGTTTCCGTGCTTCCATAGACTTGCTGGATGCGCTTGGAGAACTTTTTGTCAAAGGCTTCTTTCTTGGAAGACTCTAGTTTGGCCCCTGATGAAATGAGAAGGCGAAGCGACTCCAAGGCATCTGGCGCAATCAAGTTCGAGCTTTCCAATAATTGAAGCAGCAGGGGAACCCCAAACAACACGGTACATGCTTCCGAATGAACAAGCTGAACGACCTTGCGGGGAGTCGGTTCTACGCAGTGAACGAAGGTTGCTCCTACCCGCAGCGTAGCTAGGAAAGATCCAATCAAGCCGAAGGAATGGTGGAGAGGAACGGTGGAGAGCACGTTGTCCTCTTCTTTGAAGCCAAACCACACGTCATACCAACGGGAACCGATGTCCAACGCTGAATAAGGGACTTTTGCCAGCTTTACTCTTCCCCCGGTACCGGAAGTGGCCTGAAGCAAGCAAGGCTCCTCAGCCTGATTCTTATTTTCTTGATCGTATCCCTTAAATGAAACAAGTGAATATTCCCTGTAGACGGGTGCCGTGGACTGCACCGTTTCCGTTCCCACACTTACGTCGAACCCGCCAGGAACAATCCAACGCTTGATGCTGCTCGTACGAACGAGATGTTGCAGATCCAACGCTTTCATTTGATTGTCAATCAAAAGCAAAATTGGACTTATTTCCAACACTGCTAGTAAAACGAGCAAGCACGAAATAGATCGATTGTCCAAAACAAGCCCTATACGTTCATGCTGATCGATGGACTGCCCGTTAAGAGACAAGCGGATCTGCTTCACCAATTCTGCAACTTCTTTGTAGGAAAGACGAAGATGGTCGACTGAAATCGCTGTCTTATCCCCATATTTGAACGGTTCAGTGAAAGAAGCCAAACCTCCCATTACACCCTGCACCCCGTTTCTGATAAGCTTTGGCATATACAGGACAAATGATAGATCCTAACAATGGCTTCATGAATTGCCGCTTCATCTGTCATGCCATATGCGCCCATCACTGGTGTAATTAAATCTGCCGATTCAGCGACTGCGGCGGCGAGAAACTTGATATTCCTAATGAGTTGCGGCAGCAAGTGTTGATTGCTTTCAGCAAGGTGCTGAAGGTACAGCCGATTTAGCTCGTACTCCGTCACCCCTTGAACGAATGCGTCACTCACTAATTGATGACGATAGATGACAACACCGAATGCTTTGCGTTGTTTACTATAAACCAAAGCCTTTTCAATCATGTCTTGGAAGGGAATCATAATGAGCCAGGCAAATGCCAAATAACTGTCATATAAAAACCTTGAAAGTTCACCATTAGCTTCCTCCACTACGCTACCAACAAAGGTTGTATCAGGGATGACTTGGCCGATTGTACATCCAGTCCATTTTATTAATGGCGTCACTTCGGACGGGTAAAAAGGATATACGCTTCCGTGGAGAAGCCCGTATAACTGTTCTGACGAATCGAGCTGATCGATAACGCTATTGGGGATCAATACTAGACATTTATCCGATTTTGACAATGGCATCAAGCTCAGAAGCCCACTTCCGCGGATACGCTGTCCGCCCCATTCATATAACTGCTCCACTTCTTTTTGCTGCTGCAAATCATTCCTCATTCCCATTTCTGCCCAACCCTCAATCTTCATATCTGCAACCTCATTTACTTAAATCCGTTTGCTTCCATCCATTTGTCCGAATAGATGGTTTCCAAATATTTACCTCCATTATCTGGACATACACCCAATACTGAGCCTTGGCCTCCCAACCCGTTGGCGATTTCAATCGCAGCATGCGCAACTCCACCTGAAGAGCCTCCCATTAGCAGTCCCTCTCTTTGAGCCAACTGTCTTACCATGCTGAAAGCGTCCAGGTCATTCACTTTCCTATGGTCATCAATGAAGGTATAATCCAGCACAGCAGGCTTGAAGTAGTTGCCGGGTCCTTGCTGTAAATAAGGACCTTTCTCTCCCCCAAACAAGGTTGAACCCGACGGTTCGACTCCATAAATTAGGATGTCTGGACGTTTCTGTTTGATTTTTCTGGACACTCCCGTTATGCTGCCACCCGTTCCTACACTAAGAACAACTGCTTTCAAGTCATCCGGCGCTTGAAGCAAAATCTCTTCCGCGGTATATTTCTCGTGCGCAGCAGAATTGCACTCATTATTATATTGATTAAAATTGATATACTGATCACTTTCTTGCAACAAGCTTTTTACACGCGTGATTCTTGACTCTGTTAAGTCCGCATTTTTAATATGTCCATCACTTTTAATCATTTCGACTTCAGCGCCATAAGCTTGCATCAGCTTTAATTTCTCCGTAGGAATATTTTCATCCACAATGCATCGAACGCGGTAACCTTTCTTTCTGCCATAGAGAGCTATCGCAATACCCGTATTCCCGGATGTGGATTCTACGATAGTCATACCGCCTCGAAGCCGTCCCGACCGTTCCGCTTCTTCCATCATCTCCAGTACAGGGCGATCCTTAATGCTTTTGCCCGGATTAAAGCTTTCCAACTTTAAGTAGACGTTCCCTGATATTCGCTGCAAGCGAACCACTGGCGTGTTTCCGCATAACTCCATAACTGATCGGACAAATGGCATACCCCACTTCCTTCCTTGGCTGTGTGAAAAGTTACATCCATTACTAGATCAACACTTCCCGCTCCTGAGCAGCAGGTTCCGTTAGTCCACTCAAAAAACCGCTTAAATAGCGCTCACCATTATCGGGAAAAATGACGACTACATTCCACGGGCGATCCGTTACTTCACAAGACTCCATATACGACATAACCGCGTGTAAACTCGCTCCCGAAGAGGGTCCTACAAGCATTGACTCTTGATTTACAATTTGCCTGCACATCAGATAGCTATCTTGATCACTTACATGATAAACACGATCAATATGATCCATCTTCAAATGGACAGGAACAAGGTTACCGCCAATTCCGGTCATTTTTCTAGGTTTGGACACCCCACCGAAAATGGTAGAACCTTCAGCATCGACGGCGATAATCTGAACCGCAGCATTTCTTTCCTTAAAATAACGGGCGCAGCCCGTAATGAGTCCACTAGTGCTGACGGGAGCAAACAGGCAATCGATGTTGCCATCCAAATCTCGGTCAATCTCCTTCGCCAATCCATAGTAGTAGGAATCCGGATTGTCCGGGTTTTCATACTGATTTGTCCAAAAGGCATCTGGATATTGAAGCAGCAGTTCCTTCACTCTTTCAATTCGCGCCAATTGATACCCCCCGACAGGGTGCGGCTCTTGAACGATATCCAGCTTAGCGCCATAAGCCTTCATAATCTTTATATTTTCTTCAGCTGTTCTTGGATCTACGACGCATAACACACGGTAACCTTTGACAGCACCGATCATGGCTAATGCGATCCCCAAATTTCCTGACGTTGATTCAATAATCATACTTCCCGGCCGGAGCAGTCCTTTTTTCTCAGCCTGCTCGATCATATACAAGGCCGAGCGTTCCTTCATGCTGCCACCGGGGTTTGCAAATTCAAGCTTTGCAAAAACGTTTGCTCGTTTATCGGAGAAGGATTCCATCCATAACAGCGGGGTGTTTCCAATTAATTGCAATATGTTATTTGGGGAAAGAGACATGTATACATCCAACCTCCTTTGTTAGGGTTGATCTCTTGGCAACTTGTTCACTGTCTATTAAATATTAGTAAGTTTATAAGAAATGGAAAATGAAATTAAAGTGAATCCTCCGTTATAAAACGATAAATTTCCACATAAAAAAGACTTCCTCATTTTTACGGAAAACAAAAGCACCCCTAGCTTGGACACTTTGAAAAAGTGTTCAGACTAGGGGTGCTTTTGTTTTTTTAGAATTAGCAATGGAAGGGGCTTCTTGAGACCCTCTACTGCGTAAACGGACACAGGATGAATTGAATCCTTTTTATATGGAAATCTCCTTCACTGTGCTGTCTCCATGATTGGTGCAGAATCGGATGTAATGCTGTAATTCCTAGTGGCATACAACTCTTTGAGAACATCTTCAATGCCAGGCTCAAGCATTTCTATTTTCAGAAGAGTAAATGAAACAGACAACTGCGTAATGATCTTCGGCACTTCGGAATCGTCCGCAATTTCAAAATACATTCTATTTTCCTCTATTTTAACGGGCGAGATCACTGGCGTTTTCCCAATATCCTCCGCAGCTACATCAATAATCAGCGTCTTCTTCTGCGGGGTTAGTCTTTTCAACTCCTGCTGATTTCCATCAAACATGACCTTGCCATGGTCAATCAAAACGACGCGGTCACAAAGCTTCTCGATATCATCCATATTGTGCGAGGTTAGCATAATGGTTACTTTTTCTTCCTTATTAATCGTCCGCAAAAAGTTCTGGATACGGTCTTTGGCCAGCACATCCAATCCAATAGTCGGCTCGTCGAGAAACAATATTTGAGGATTATGAAGCAAAGTCGCTACCATCTCACCTTTCATGCGCTGACCGAGGGAAAGGACTCGAACAGGACGATTCAAAAATTCTTGCATGTCCAAAAGCTCCACAAATTTATACAGCCGATCTTTATAAAATGAATCAGGCACTTTATATATCGATTTGAGCAGCTCAAATGAATCTATTAATGGTAAGTCCCACCACAGTTGCGTACGTTGGCCGTATAGAACGCCGATATGTTTCGCGTATTCCTTGCGGTTTTTTGTCGGACTCATTCCTAATACGCTCAGTTCGCCGCTTGTAGGTCGAAGTACTCCGGACAACATTTTGATTGTCGTCGATTTGCCCGCACCGTTAGGGCCCAAATAGCCTATAAATTCCCCTTTGTTGATCGTTAAGTTTAATTGGTCTACGACGCATTTTTTTTGGCCTTTGCGAAAGAGCATCTGATTTAACATTACAAAAGAAGAACCGCTATTGTTATATACCGTAAACTCCCGAGAAAGCTCCTTCGCTTCAATGATCATTTCCATCCTGCTCTCTCTCCTCCCAAGCCAACTACGATCCGGCCCCTGAATATCGTTGAATGCTTCTATTCCATAACAAATAACCAACAATCCCCAAAATAAAAGCAACCATCACACATATCAACCAAGAATCCTGCCCAAAAAACACATTGCCTTTACCCAAAATAGCGGTGCTTGGATAAAATCCAATGAATCCGATAGGGAGAATAAAGGTCAGAAAAAACTGAATCCCTTTAGAAAAGATCGTGATCGGGTAATTGGACATGTTCCCATAAACAACTTCCTGTAGTTGGAATAACCCTGCGCTCTGCAGGGTGATAAACGCTGTTGAACCAAGAATTAACTGGACAGAAAGCGAAACGATAATTCCTGAGATCATTAAAAGGGACATCTTCCCGACAGAAACTGCATCCCAATTTGGAATATGCACCATGGCATAAATCAAAGTGGTCAGAGAGTAGAGAACCGTCCCCAAACTGTTTATATTGAACCGCAATGCCGCAAACTGCAGTAGGGAATCCATCGGACGAATCAAAATACGATCAAACTCGCCATTTCGAACATAGTTATCAATGTCTTGAATTTGAATAAAGAAGATCAAGCTGAAGGAGTAGCAGAACATATTAAATGAAGATACAAAAAGTATCTCATAAAAGTTCCATCCAATGATATTGGGGAAATTCCTTGTCAAGATCCATAAAAATAACGTTGAGAAAATACCAAACCCCATTACACAAAAAATTCCCAGAAAAAAATTAAACGGATACGCCATTCTCGCGCGAATATTGGCCTTTTGGATTTTCCAGTATATTTGAAAAAAATTCATATTCGTCTCCTTTTCATCCGCCTGCTACCGTTAATACGCGCTGAAAGTACTTGAGAGTCAAACTAATGAGCAACCAAAGCCCTAATGCCCATATGCCCTGATAGAGAAGCTCGTTCCAAATTGAACCGACGATCGTCTCCGTATAGATGGAAATCGGAATGCTGTACAAACCTCGAAACGGTAAATAATTTACTACGTTGGACAAGCCTTCCGGAAAAAAGGCAAGCGGTATTAATTGTCCTGAAAGAAGAGAAACCGTTAATCCCACTATAATTTCAAAGCCCCACACTTCGACAAATATAAATGAAAGCATACCTATTAAAAACTGAATGCAAAAGTTAATGATAAGTCCAAGTAAAATGCTTACAAAAAAATATAAAATGGCCAGCGGGTTGCTCGGCACATCGATTGGAAACAGAACCAACGTTACAATCAGGATAGGCAAGACAACCGAGACGATCCCTGCTAAAACAGAACCGAAGGAATAAGCAAACATGGCAGCTTGGAAGCTCCACGGTCGCTGAAAGTCCTGTACAATTCCTCCCGTTTGAATCTTCGAGCTAATTTCAAATGCGATACTTGAGCTGTAAAAAGCTTGTAAAATCATCGCAATCGTCACATACGTCAACATCGTGCTCAGTGTAAATCCGCCTGCGTTTGAACCATCTCTATACAAAATAGACCAGACCTGGCGGGTCGCCAACACAGAAATGATCGTTGTCAAGATCCGGAACAGCAACGTAAGACGGTACGTGGTGTTTTTCTTAAACACGGTTGTTACTAATTTGGCATACACTCCGTTGCCCTCCCTATCCCTTAATTGTAACCTCTTCTATTGAAAACTGCTTACTCAACTATTCATCGCTCTTCAAAAATACGATATAATCAGTAAGCGTATTCACCGATGATAAATGGGAAGGATCCAGCTCCTCCATATCGAACTCTATACTACAATATATTTCCAACTCTAGCAATAGCTCAATAATACCCGTTGAATCGATTCCAACTTCCTCAAACAAATCTGCATCAAGGCTAATGTTCTCTGCATCCTCCTTCAGCAGCTTGGCCAGCACCTTTAAAATATTTTCTTGAACTTCTTTCTTCAACGTCGTTGTACTCATTCCATCGCCTCCTAAGTTATAAACCTTCAATTATTTGAACAATTCCTTTGCGACTTCCCGTTTATGAATATTCGTGCTGCCTTCCATAAACTCGATCATCCGTGCATCCCGAAGCCACTTTTCCAACAACGGATGTTCCAGCCAGCCTTCTAGGCCCGCTAACTGATGGACCGTACGGCTCACTTCGTACACCAATGCATTTGACATCCATTTGGCCATGGAGGATGTTTTGACATCAAACACGCCTCTATCCACTTCGGACGCCGCATTATAAACCAATCGTCTTGTCTTCTCCATTTTCCACTGCAATCGCTGCAAGGAGATCGTTTCGTTGACATTTAGACTCAAATGCTCCGATGCGTAGTCAATCATCGCGCGGGATAACCCTATAGCTATGGAGGCTGTACATGGTCTCATTCTAAAAAACACGTTAACGGCTCCATGAAGTCCCCGGCGTAAGGCCGATTTATCAATGCCGAGCAGGCTGTCCTCGCAGATTTCCAGAGCGTGATACTGTGTATATCCCAGCTCAGCGGCCCTCATGCCCAGTGTATGATCGGATAATCGCGTACATTGACTTCCCACAAATTCGCTCTCATGCAGCAGAAAACATTGAATGGCAAGAGGATTCTGGCTATGGTTCAATTTAGCAAAAACCGCTACCCATTGCGCTCTCTTCGCATTAGCAATGTATCGTTTCTCTCCAGTTAAAACATACCCTCCGTTTCCCGTGCGCACAGCGACGGTATGCAACCCGCTCACATCCGAGCCAGCATCCGGCTCCGTCAAGTTGAATCCGGTCCAGATCGGCTCACTCGATGTCAAGCTTTCAAAAAACCGACTTTTTTGTTCCTCTGTCCCAAGTTCCATAACGATAGGGCCAAGCAATTGCGCGCCCGGCATCGATAGAGCCATCGCTGGATCTCCATAGGACAGTTCCTCTGTACATATGGCCATTTCCAGCGACTTATTGCCGTAGAACACGTTATTTCTGGAAAGCTTGATCCCTGTATTTCCATATTGTTGAGGCGTACCGAGCATCCAGATTTGACGAAACTCTTTATTAGCTAGATGGGCTGCAGGGATGTCTCCCAGGCGGTCTGCTTCCAAGGCAAATGACCGATATTCTGCAGCGAAATCCTTTAAACAAACACGTAAATCCTCATACATAGCTCTCACCTCGAATAGATGAAAAATGATGTACTTCCAACAACTTGGACTTGATCCACTCATCCGCACTTATTCCATAAGCGCCCATGACCGGCACGATTCGATCAGCAATCTCGGGTAATTGCGCAATAAGGAAGGATACCTGCGCCAGCCTTTTTATTCGTTCAGAGCTTTCTATCTCCTCCAGCATGCTTTCTCCCCATTCCAATAGCGTCAATACGTTCCCTTCAAGTTCGCTTGCGCCAATCACAATGGCATCTGCTACCATTTGATGCTTATAAATAGGTACACCAAACGTTTGCCGCTTTTTGGCATACGTAATGCACTGCTTTAAAATATCCATGCACAATCGATTCATGTAAGCTGCAATAATCATTTGGATGTCTAGCAATGTCGTCTCAGCAGCAATTTGTTCGGTGCCCTCCAGCTTTTTCTCGTTCACTGGAGTGACCACATTTACTACATGAGGGCCGATATGGCGTTCTTCCTCCAGTGTCACATGCTGCGCTAAATAAATGCCATCTTGTTTACGAAAGCAAACGGGATAATTAAGCTGGTTTCCCCATATAACTAGACGTTGATTTGAGTAAATACCAGCAGCTATTCCTGATATGCCCAGGAAAGCCGAAAGAGTCGTAGTATGAAACTCAATCCTATCTGTTAAAGATGGGAGTGGAGCTTCAAAAAGTATTCGTCGAAGAGTTGTAAACATACTCAGCTCTCCTTCATTCCAGCAGCAGGCTTTCCAGCCAGAACGCTGTCGATTGATCTTAGTCGAGGAAGGCCGTACTCATCCCGCTCACGTATGACCGTTACTTCTCCTTCATCGATAAGCAGTTCAACGGGCATTGGATGACTCAGAAACAGAGTCGGGCTGGCCGTTAAGGCATATGCGCCGGCATTCATAATACCGACCAAATCGCCTTGCTCAAGCTTAGGAAGAGGAATCGATTTGGCTATTAAATCATTGGGCGTGCACAGAGGACCCGAGATGTGGTAAGAGGCTACCGGTTCGTCCTCCCATTTGTTCAGGACTTTAATAGGAAAGTTTTTTTTCAGCGCATTTCCATTTCCCCCAGCCGCCATGTGATGGTTAGTTCCTCCATCCGCCGTAGCAAACAAGACCTCTTTAGACTTCTTTGTATACAACACCTTAGTCGTGTAAACACCGCTTTCTCCTACAACGTAGCGGCCTGATTCTACGAAAATAGGGATTTCCCTCCCTATCTCCTTGTGAAATTGCTCCACAAGGACGTTGATTCCAGAACAGGCGCTGGCAAAATCAAGCTCTCCCTCATTGTCGAAATAAGGAATACCAAATCCGCCTCCGATATCAACAAACTCCAGATCGATAGCATAGGTGCGGGCCACTTGTTTCGCCAGCTCCAGAATATATCTCGTATTTTCAATAATGACATCTGCAGATAAGATTCTCGTACCGTTGTATGCATGGATACCCGTGATTTGGACCCTGCGAAGTTCGCTGCTATGGTGGAACAGCTCTTCCATTTGCTCCTCATCAATTCCAAATTGGCGAGGCTGCCCGCCCATCGTCAATTTCGAGCCTTTGGCCGATGTATTCAGATTGATACGAACACCGACCGTAACGAACTCGCTTCTCGCTTCCGCGATTTCGTTGAGCAATTTCAGCTCTTGCACCGATTCCACCACATAATAGCCGACCTGCTCATCCAATAACATCTCGATTTCCTTCTGTGTCTTTCCCGGACCCAAGTAGAGCAATCGATCTGAGGAGGCCCCTATTTGTTTGCAAATTTCCAGCTCATTTGGTGAACAAATTTCCAAATTGGCCCCCATATCATAAATCATCTTTACGATTGTCGGGTTCGGATTCGGCTTTAAGGAATAAAACAATTTCACGCTCGGATGAAGATCATGCGAAAATTTCTTTACTTGCTTACGGATACGATCTGCGTCATAGATAAACAGAGGTGTTCCATACGTAGCCGCTAGCTGCGTGACCGGAATATTTTGGATACAAAGCACGTTATGCTGTTGCCTATAATCAAATTTCATTGACTACACCTCTTCCAGATTGGTTGTTGTCAAGTATGGGAGCCAGATACTTGCCAGTAAGCGAGCGCTCGTGGCGAGCAATCTCCTCAGGGGTGCCGCAGGCGATGCACTCCCCTCCTTTTTCTCCACCTTCGGGTCCCATATCAATGATGTAATCGGCTGTTTTCACCACATCCAAATTATGCTCGATGACGACAACACTCTTCCCCTGATTGACCAGAGAGTGGAGAACGAACAGCAGCCTATTAATATCTTCCATATGAAGTCCCGTAGTGGGCTCATCAAAAATGTAGAGCGTATCGCTCGTTCCCGGACGAGACAATTCGGTGGCCAGCTTAATGCGTTGGGCTTCTCCTCCTGATAAGGTAGTTGCCGGCTGCCCAATTTTGATATATCCGAGACCAACATCCTTCAAAGCTTTGACGTACCGCATGATCTTCGGTATGAGAGCAAAATGTTCTCCAGCCTCGTCTACCGTAAAGTCGAGAACATCAGCAATGCTTTTTCCCTTGTAGCGTATGCGCAATGTCTCGTTGTTGAAGCGTTTATTTTGGCACACATGACAAGGCACATAAATATCAGGCATAAAATGCATCTCGATCTTTTTGACACCGTCACCTTTGCAGGCTTCACATCTTCCCCCGGCTACATTAAAGCTGAAGCGATCTTTCTTGTAGCCCTGCAATTTTGCTTCCGCTGTCAGCGCGAACAGATTGCGAATTTCATCAAACATGCCTGTATAGGTTGCCAAGTTAGAGCGTGGCGACTTGCCGATCGGGGACTGGTCGATATGAATGATCTTGTCGAGATATTCCCTACCTGTCATCCGCTCAAACTTGCCGACTCTGACCCGTTTAGCCTTCATGAGCTCGCGAGCCAGGTGATTGTACAGAATGTCATGAACAAGTGTACTCTTCCCCGACCCTGATACTCCTGTGATACAGGTGAAGGTGTTCAGAGGAATCGTGACCGTAACGTTTTTCAAATTGTTCTCTTGCGCTCCGAAAATGGTAATCTTGCGCTCCGTTATTGCCCTTCGCTCGCTTGGAATCTCAATTCGTTTGCGACCCGACAAATAAAGACCGGTAATCGAATGATCCATTTTCATCAATTCATGCGGCGTCCCTTTCGCAACAATATAACCGCCCTGGCTGCCAGCCCCTGGACCGATTTCTACCATATAATCAGATGCCAGCATTGTATTGGCATCATGTTCTACGACGATGACCATATTGCCGAGATCGCGAATCCGTTTGAGTGTGTTGATTAATCGCTGATTGTCCCGCTCGTGCAAACCGATGCTAGGCTCGTCCAGAACATAGGTCACTCCTGATAGGGCCGACCCAATTTGCGTCGCTAGTCGAATCCGCTGTGATTCACCTCCAGATAAGGTAAAGCCCGCACGATCAAGAGAGAGATAGCCTAATCCCACGTCCAAAAGGAAGCTAATTCGATTCGTTATTTCCAGTACGATAGGCTCCGCAATTTCGGTTTGTTCTTCGTTCAACTTGCAGCTTAACCCTGCAAACCATTCCTGCAGCGCTTCGACAGGCCACCTGCACAGCTCTGCAATGTTTCGTTCAGCGATCTTCACAGATAAACTGCTCGGGTTCAAACGATCACCGTTGCAGGAAGAGCACACTTTGTGGCTCATCACCTCCTCGAGTTTTTTCCGTACCCCTTCAGAGGTGCTTTCCTGATATCTTCGATTGATGTTTGTAACCACTCCCTCAAAGGGGGCATGTATTCTTCGCTGCTTACGGTCCGACTCATATTCAAGCCATACGGGCTGATCCCCGGTTCCAAACAACAGTAAATGACGTTGATCATCCGTCAATTGATTAAAAGGGACTTCTCTAGGAATGCCCATCTGCTGGCATACATTGTCAATTAACGTGTGATACCACATGGCTGAAGAACTGGCCCAATTTTCAAAAACGCCTTCAGCAATTGATTTTGTACCATTCTCAATCAGTAGATCCAGATCAACCTGCAGCGTGGACCCCAGTCCATGGCAATCTTTACAAGCCCCATAGGGACTATTAAATGAAAATAATCGCAGGGAAAGCTCCTCTACCGAAAAGCCGCAGTGAGGGCACATTTGACGTAAACTGAAAAACATCCGATTCACACGATCCTGTTGCTCGACCTCTATGATTACTTGACCCTCTGACTCTAAAGCAGCTTTCTCCACAGCATCGACGATACGCTGCAGGCTACCTTCTTCGTAGACTACTTTATCCAAGAGGGCTTCTATGGTATGCTCCTTGTTCTTGTCTAAAGAGACAGTCACGCCTGGCTTATACAAGGTTCCATCCACACGAATGCGAACGAACCCGGCCTCCGCGCAGCGCTCTAGCACTTTGACATGCTCCCCTTTACGCCCCTTTACGATAGGAGCATAAATATAGAGAACCTGCCCTTCCTCCAGACGATGGAGCCTGTTCATAATTTGATCCACGCTCTTCATTTCAATCGCTATGCCGTGAACAGGACACTGTGGGACCCCGATATTGGCATACAATACACGCATATAATCGTAAATTTCGGTGATTGTTCCTACTGTAGATCGCGGATTTTTATTCGTATTTTTTTGATCAATTGCGATAGAAGGCGTCAGGCCTTCTATCGAGTCAATCTCTGGCTTATCCATCTGCCCTAGATACTGCCTCGCATAGGTGGATAACGATTCTACATACCTGCGATGCCCTTCTGCAAAAATGGTATCAAAGGCCAGAGAAGATTTGCCTGAACCACTTAAGCCTGAGAAGACTACAAATTGACGAAAAGGAAGCTCCAGGTTCACGTTCTTTAAATTGTGCGTCCGTGCCCCTTTAATGCGCAGGGTCAAATCATACATGGTCATCACCCTCGCTTCGCCGGTCATTCGTCATCCGATTGTTCGCAGTGTCCAGCATTTCGTTAATATTCCATCTTATTTTTTTCTTGATGTTCATAGGAGATATGCCATGGGCTTTGTTATAAGCCTCCTGATCGCTGCGGCGTTCAGCCGTTTCCTCCATAGCCTGCTCCATGGCCAACGTAATGGAGTCTGCGCAAAGCAATACTCGGCCGTTGACATTACGGGCCGCTCTGCCGATAATCTGCAAAAGCGCTGAAGTCGATCGTAAAAAGCCGGGCTGATCAGCATCCATTACGATAACCAAAGACACCTCGGGCAAATCCAGTCCTTCCCTTAACAAGTTAATTCCAATCAAGACGTCGATATCTCCCTTTTTGAGGCTAGCAATGATATCGTTTCGCTCCGTAGTTTCCACCTCAGAGTGGAGGTACTGGACTCTAACCCCTTGGCCCTTCAGATGCTCCGTCAATTGCTCGGCCCGCTTCTTGGTCAACACCGTAATTAGAACCCGCTCGTGTTGCGTGACCGTGCTATTAATTTCTTCAAGGAGATGTTCCGCAGCCCAATCATTAGGACGCACTTCTACTTGAGGATCGAGTACACCCGTTGGGCGGATCATCTGTTGAGCAATCGTACTCGCCTTTGACAACTCGGACTCTGACGGTGTCGCCGACATATAGATGATACGAGGTAGCGAGGCCTCAAACTCCTCATAATTCATAGGTCGATTGTCCAAAATGGAAGGCATGCGGTAGCCGCTGTCAATAATAGATTGCTTCCGCGACTTATCAGCCGCTCCTGTCATTCGCAGCTGAGGAAGCGTCACATGGGATTCATCCATGACAGCAAGATAATCATCCTGAAAGTAGTCTAAAAGGTTATAAGAACGCATACCCTTTTCGCGGTTCTGAATGTATACAGAATAATTTTCGATTCCGGAGCAATAGCCCGTATTCTCCAGCATTTCCAAATCGTAACGGACACGGCTTTCCAGCCGTGAAGCCTCCAGCAGCTTTCCTTCGCTATTTAGCTGTTCTAACCGCTCCTCAAGTTCCTCCCGAATGAGCGGGATAGCCTGTTGAACTTGATTGCGGTTCGTTACGAAGAAGGACGCTGAGAAAATATGCACGCTGTCTATCGATCTCTCTATTTTGCCTGTTATTGCATTGATAATGTATAACTCTTCCAACTCGTCGCCAAAAAACTGTACGCGTACCGCTTGATCATGGTAGCTAACAGGGTAAATATCAAAAACTCCCCCGCGCACCCGGAACGTCCCGGGCTTGAATTCAATATCATTGCGGACGTATTGGCTGTCAGCCAGTCTTTTCAGGACTTGATCCCGTTTGTAGGAAAAATCCCCTTGCCGATCAACCGATAAAATGAACGAAGCGCTGGCAAATTCATCAGGATGACTTAACGGATACAAGCAGGATACGCTTGCAACTACGATAACATCCGTTCTTTCCAGCAAGGAAGCCATGACAGAATGACGCAATCGTTCAATTTCCCGATTAATCGTCGCTTCTTTTTCCAAAAATAAATCTTGATGCTTGATGTAGGCTTCCGGCCGATAAAAATCATAATAGCTGACAAAATATTCAACCGCATTGTGGGGAAAAAGCTCCTTTAATTCACTCCAGACTTGGGAAGCTAGCGTTTTATTATGAACCAGCACCAATGATTGCCGGTTTAACCGCTGAATGACATTAGCAATCGTAAACGTCTTTCCAGTTCCCGTTGCCCCTTTCAAAAGAAGATACTTGTCTCCTCTATTTACTCCTTCCACCAATTGATCAATGGCTTGCGGTTGATCTCCTGTTGGCTTAAAGCTTGAGACCATTCGGAACTCCCTTTTGCTTCGCATGACTGACAGCCTCCTTGTTCTAGCTAAATGCGTTAAAGCACGGCTGTCCCCTCTATCACGAGTCTTTCAAGCAACCGTTCTGTCTGGGAAGAAAGCAATTGACATTCTTCAAAAGTTTTACCTATTATGAGCGTGTGCATCCTCCCTTTCCGCGGCTGCCCATCGCTTCTTACGTTATTTAAGGTAGAAAAAGCGTGTATAAGGACTCCTGAGTTCCGTCCCGGGTAGTAGAGCAATTCGCCGAGAGCATCTCGGACGCTCTCAAAAGATATGTTTTCCCGCAATGTGCAATAAATAGGCACAGCCATCATGACACTTTGCTGAGGCATCCATTCCTGCAGTATCCGATTTTGGTAAGTAGCCATATTGAATCGGGCATTGATCTCCAAACATGGATATAAATGCCCATCGCATCCAATCATGGCATCGATTCCAGCAATGCCGAAAAAGCCGCTTTCTATTAATCGTCGGCCGATTTTCATTACGGCATCCTCCAGAGCACTGGATTGTTGCTCGGTTAATGAAACAGGGTACATATGCCCCATATGAACGCCATCTCGAACGATGGCTTCACGAACAGACAGCAATTCAATGTGACCGTCTCGCGTGACTAAAATTTGATAATTCAAGTCTTTCTCTTTGCTGATCCATTGCTCGATAAGCATAGATACGCGTTCGTGACCCGCTTTTCGGGCGGAACGTCTCATCATCTTCATCAGGTTTTCAAAGGACGTTTCTGAATCCAACTGAACCATCCCTTTACCGGAAACCCCCATTGCATCTTTAATAACCAGCTTGCCTTGGGACATGAAAGGAATAAGCTTCCTGAACCCGACCTCCAATTCCGTTAACGTTTCCCCCACGCAGCCCGGCACTTGCCGAATACCCTCTTGCTCGCACAGTCTCCTACTGTAGGCTTTGCTATTTACCTCCACGCACACTTCAGCTGAAGGCGCCGCTATCCTCATGTTTAATGTTTGTGCTAACTCCTCCTCCAAAACCGATGTTCCGTAGGGAATTAAACAAACATTTGGATCAATATCCTTCTTAAGCGCTTCCAAAAAGTGCGGATCTTCCAATAAGCTTTCCGTTAAATTAAGCTCTTCTACTCCTGATTCTCGGATAACTAGTTTCGGCAAATTTCCACCGCGAAAGCGCTTAACATATGCCAAGAACTGTTCATCTGGCTGATGGTTGAGGCACACAACATCATCAGGACCAGCTAAAAACAACACCATTTCCCCCATCTTGTTCACGATCGCTTGCGAACGGCTAATTTTGTCTCCAGGTAAAGAAAGCAGCGACTTATCTTTCCAAAACCGCTCCACTTCCACATTGCCGATCCACAAACGCCTCGTGCTTCCTGAAGGGGTCAATTTAGTTTTTATTATATCATAAAATAACCCATTTTTTTCCTCCGCGAATTTTTTTCGCAACTTTTCTCTTAGCACTTTTCCGTTGTTGTTCCGCGGAATCTCGTCCACAAAGTAAATGGCTTGAGGCCATTTGTAACTGGTCAAATTCGACTGACAAACCACTACAATCTGCTCTCTCGTTATGCCTTTATCGGCGACGAGAGCGACAGCGACAATCTCGTGGGACCCCGACTTGTTGGGTAAGCCGAACACGGCAACATCCTTGATCCCTGGAGTCGCTTTCAACACATTTTCCACCTCATAGGGATCAACCTTTTTGCCTGCCACGTCGATAAAATCCGATTTGCGTCCTACAATGTACAATTTCCCTGCCTCTGACAAGTAGCCAATATCGCCTGAAAGATAATAACCATCTAGCAGCCGCCCTTCCAATATATCCGGGTAATTATAATAGGCGCGCGCGCGCGACTCGGTCCATACAGCTATTTCTCCGCTCTCTCCGCTTTTCTGCTCATGCCCCGACTCACTTAAAATGCGAATTTTGACATGCTGCAGCGGGTAGCCGACACTTTGGTAGTCGTCTCCCTGGCTAAGCACCGACAAGCCGGTTTCAGCCACTCCATACAAATCTGAGATTGCGATGGCAAATTTGTCTTTAAACTTTCTTTTAATGCTTTCATGAAGCACGGTTCCGGAGGATACGCACATCCTGAGGCTTCGCAAAACATGCGTTCCAGAAATTGTCGTCATCAGATCGTATAAGACAGGAAACGCTACAAAAATCGTCGCCTTTGACTTTTCAATAACTTTCAGAACGCTTCGTGGATTTATATCCTGATGAAGCACGATAGTCGCCCCGGCTTTAAGAGGAGCCAGTATGGACGTATTAAAAGCCAAGCCGTGCGTAAGATAGGCTGCGCAATAAACGATATCGCATTCATTTAATTCAATAGATTGCGACCAGTTACGAGCTGCAGCCCACACGTTTCGTTCTTCGTACATCATGCATTTAGGGGCCCCGGTCGTACCCGATGAATATCGACAAGAAACGATTCCTTCCAAGCGTTCCGCATTTAATTCTTTGGAAAGATACTCGGCACGCAGCGTGATCAATGTCAGACCATCATGCGTATGCACAGCCTCAATCCACTCGCTAAGCGGGAACGTCTCTACTTCATCAGTTCGAATTAGAAATCCGCCCAAATGGGTATGTGTGATCAGCTCCGACAACTCCGCCTGTCCCCATTTGCTATCAACCAAATGAACGACTTTTTTGGCATTGAGCATACCATAGTAGCCTATGATAAAATCAGAATGGTTCCCTATATACAAACCAATAGGATATTCGAAGCCTTCCAACCAACGAGATAGATTTACACCCAAGCACTCCACTTTCTCTATTAACGCCATATAAGTGACCTCTTGCTCTTTAAAACGAATAGCCGTCTTATCGGGACGCTTCATCGCAGATTCTCGAATTTCACCCCATATATTCACTCTGGATCACACCTCCAGTTCGTTTTAAACCCCTGCTTTCAAATGAAGATCATACTTCAAGCGGAGAAATCCCAGTACGCCAAGTGGACCGGCAAAGACGAGAACGACTTCATCTTCTGCCTGAAGCAATTGCTTGTCTCTAAGTTCGACCAACCCGTATAACGGGTCAGAACAACCGAAATTTACGTTCGGCTCCCAGTCTCGAATATATAAATCTACGACCTCTTGAAGCTGCTCGCCCACCGTTTTCAGAAAGCGCTCCGATACATGCTGAATAATCACTTTTACAGGCCCATTAGCGCCAAATTCGTTGGATGTGAAATAACTGAAGATGCGCATGACCATCTGCATTTCTAAAGCCTCATAAGCTGCAGCATCGATTTCATAAAAGTGGGCCCCTCCCGCACTCCAAGTATGTATGTTCAGATCAACAATTTGGAACTCCCGATGCTCGTTTCCTATAACGAATGAGGCCGATGCATCCTCTCTGCGGTAAGTGTCATGCAAAGTTCGCCTTTGAGGATACTGAATCCGGTCGCTGCACACTAGCAAGCTAGACCACCGCTCCTTATCTTGTTCCTTTGCCCCTAACCATTCCATGCAAGCCAAGGGCGCAGCGGACCCTTGATCCGCTACGGAAAAAGAAAGCGTCTTTTTCATCTTCAAATGCTTGTGCAATTGCATAATCGGCGGCAACATCTCCGGCAGCGGATTCCATTCATGACAATGGACCATATGACCGATGGTCGTCCCTTCCATACGGGATAAGACGACTGCACTCGTCTCTTTCATCAGTTCGAGCAGCCGTTCGTTTCCAGCTTCCCGCTCTGCTGCTGCGGTTGGCGAACTTGCCTTTTCCGAGGACTGAGCTGCTGATGTGTCACACAGTCCATACCCTCTGAACAGAGAGAGATACCCTTCTGATTGCCGTTCATGCCATTCTCGCTCATCATCGGAAACGACAGCATCCAAAAAACCATTTTGCCGGAACACTTCCAAATTTGACAAGAAAATAGGACCCTTGATGTGCGACTCCATCGTCTTAGTCGCCTGACAAAGCGCTCTCACCTTGCTCCTCTTCCATTTTCCTCACTTCTTCCATAAACACAGTGCCAAGATTGGCAGCGGACAGCCCGCGAAATAAAAATGCTAATTTCATGACATCATACAGCTCATCCCATGTCGCACCCGCCCGACGTGAAGCAATCAAATGCACCTTTGCCCCCGGCGCCATCACCATTAGCAGCATGCCGAACAGCATTAACTGAACATACTTTTCCGGGATGTGCTCGGACTGCATGCAGTTTTTACGGAAACTTTCATGCAGCTCCAAATCATCAGGTCTCACTTCCAACGTCCAGCTATGCCGTTCCTTTGTCGGCGCCGGTACAAATCCAAACAACTTCTCATACACTTCTGTAATTTCCTTCGCAGCCATCATCTATTCATCCCGACCTTCCCATTTGGATTGTTGTCCATACATACTTGATATACACTTCCGATTGCTTGGATGCATGCAGTCAATTGATCGTCATTCACGTTCAGAGATATTCGGACGTAGCCTTCACCATATTTTCCAAATCCGCTGCCAGGCGTTAGCATCACATTAGCCTCTTCGAGCACCTTTTTGCAAAAATCCATCGAACTCCAGCCCTCGGGTACTTTCCCCCAAATAAAATAACCGGCTTTGGGCGGGGTCAGCCTCCAACCATACGCCGCTAATCCGTCGCAAAGTATGCGTATACGCTTCTCGTAAGCCGACTTCATCTCTGATTTGATCGTTTCATACGTTCCAATCGCATAGGCCGCCGCTTCCTGAATAGCACCGAACACACCGGAGTCCACAAACGCTTTGACCTTGGCCAGCCGGTTAATGACCTCCTCATTACCTACAACCATGCCAATTCTCCAGCCCGTCATGCAAAATGTTTTGGAAAAAGAGTGAAACTCGACCCCTACGTCCTTAGCCCCTTTGGCTTGTAAAAAGCTCGGACTCTCGTAATCGCCAAAAGTCACCTCCGAGTAGGCAGCATCATGTACAACGACAATGTTGTGCTGTTTGGCAAAATCCACTATGCGAGTAAAGGCATCCAAATCTGCTACCTCTCCGGTTGGATTATTGGGATAGTTCATAAACAGCAGCTTCGCACGCTCCGCAACGAGCGGATCAATACGATCAACATCGATAAGAAACTTATTTTCCTCCAACAAAGGCATTTCCACATGTTTGCCTCCCGCTAAAGCTATGCCTCCGAGATAAGCCGGATAACCCGGGTTTGGCACCAATGCGCAGTCTCCAGGGTCTAGGAAGGCGAGCGATATGTGCGAAAGTCCTTCTTTGGAGCCCAAAAGGATGAGCACCTCCGTATCGGGATTGACCTCGATGTCAAACCTTCTCTTATACCATTCCGCAATGGCTACACGTAAATGGCGATAGCCCCGAAACGGCGGATAATGCTGATGCTCCTCACTAACAGCAGCTTGATTCAATACGTTAACAATTTCCGGACTAGTCGGGAAATTAGGGTCGCCTACACTCAGATCAATCACTTGGTTTCCCTGAGCTTCATGCTCCAGTTTCATCTGCTCCAATTCAGAAAATAAATACGGAGGCAAATCGTCCAGTCTTTTGGCGCCTTCGAACTGCATCTTTTGCAAGATCACCATCCCCCTATTCATATAATTATTGTTCATCTAAGTTGTAACAAATGAACGCAAATCGTGTGAATCAAAGCAATGTTACTCCTCTGTTAATCTTGCAATTTTTAATGACGAATCGTCATGCAACCATATGCACCGCCAAGTCCGACACTAAGCATGATGTAGTCATCTCCGGGTTGCAGACTCCCGCCATTATATATATCTTCCAAATTAATGAGCAGATCACAACCATTCACATGCCCGCAAATAGAAATATTGTCTGTAAATATATGTTGCTCAGGGAATTCAAGTGCACGGGCAGCATACGACCAAGTATCTTTATTTACATTATGTGGAATAATCCATCGCACGTCCTCTTTTTTCACGCCAGCAAGTTTCAAAGATGCTTGCATAACTTTTTTCACGCCCATGAAATAAGAAAGTTGGAACCACCGATAATCCTCTTCGCTCCAATTGCCGATGGAAGCCAATTTCCCATCCACAAGCTGACTGATGCTCATGATTTGATTACGCTCACTGCCCTTTTCAATTAAACAGGCCGCAGCCCCATCGGATAAAACGGTCATATCATCAATTTTCCTCATAAGAGGGGTATAGATCTTCTCAGCAAATAATAAAATTGCATACTTCTTAGACGATGCCCTCAACCGACTGACAGCCAGATCGAAGGCTAAAATAGCGGTCGCACAGTTCATTCCGGATATGCTCAAAGAAGGAACGCCCTCCATCCCAAAAGAACTCTTGAGACTCTCTAAGGACATCATTCCGCCTGGATGACTTTGCATGGCATGGGAATACAATAGGCATGCCACCGATTCCGGATCGACATCGACCTTTTCGAGCAAACGACTCATCACCATTTGCAGCATGTCATACGTAGTCCGTCCTTCCGAGTCCATCACACAGCTCAATCCACGAACGTCCCGGAGTGTTTCAGTCTGCTCCTCACTCAAGCCGATCTGCTCAGCCAATTCTGAAATATCTGTCCGCTTCTCGGGACGGAACGTCGTCACTGCCCGTATACCAATCATTTACTACACCCCCTGATTTTATATGCAATGATTAATTATAGTCACTCTTCGAGACGAACAATAGTACCTCAAGACAACTCTAACGAAGGAATAACAGTTGGATGATGTACGATGAGTTGCCAAATAATTATGCTGTTACTATTAAGAAAGGAGGATGACAAACGGGTGACCGGCGGAGTCGAACATATCAGTTACTATATCCCCGACGCTCGCAAAGAAATTGCAAGCCTTGGGGACCTTCTAGGTCTGCAAAATGAAGATTTTACGCTGCTGACCAATCACGGACTGAAACAGATTGCAGTGGAGGACGAGTTGCGTCTCGACCAGATGCTCTTCGAGGCTGTGCGTCCATTATTTGAACAAGGACTCGTTCAACCACAGGAAGTGGATATGCTGCTGTTTACTAGCACGATACTTCAGTTCTCCCCTCATCTCGTTGATCCATTTTCCAAAATTAGACAACAATTCCGTCTGGAGCATGCGCAAGTATTAGCCGTTAATCAAGTCAACTGCGCAGGCATGGATTTTCTGTTCCAGATTACAATGAAAATGCTGCGCCTTTATCCGCATGTAAATGGCGTCCTGTTAGTTACTGGCGACAAGACGTTCGTTAAAGATTTTCGTTATATGAAGGACAGCTCGGTGATGGCCGACGCCGCCTCTGCTGCTTTCATTTCACGCCAAACGAAGACTAATCGCATTATCGATTCTTTATTGACGGTCGAGGGAACGATTTATAACGGAGAAAAGTCGTTACCGGAGGATTTGGTTTGGTTTCAACGAACGTTCGCGATGGGCTTAATCAAAATAGTACGTTCGATGCTTAAAAAGAACCATCTGGATGTCGAGCACATCCGCCTGCTTATCGTCAGCAATATCAACGATACCACTTGGAAAAAGGTAGCTCAGGCATTGAAGGTGCCTAGCGAGCGTTTGTATTACCCGACATTGTCAGAGATTGGACATGCCCATAATACAGATCCTTTAATTCATTTGGACATGGCAGTCAAAGAAGGACGCTTGCGACAAGGTGATTACTTTATGACGTTAACGGCAGGAAACGGCAGCACATTTGGCTGCACCCTATTTCAACATTAAAGAATTAAGGGGAATACGTATGTCATACAATCACGTGAATTTATATATCAGTCATATTACCCCGAATTTGAAAGGACAAGTCGTCTCCCAGGAGGATAAAATCTGCGAAAGACCCCTCAATGATAGGGACAACTGCTTATTCGCCTTATATGAAGAGTATGACATGCTGGATCAAGGGCTGCCGCAACGGAGCAGCTTAACCGAGCCTACGCTTATTAGCATTCAAGCCGCATCAGACCTTGGCCTCGCAGCAGCATTAAAGCTCAGCAACAAAGAGCCCGACTTGTTTCCTCAAAGCAGTCTCCTGATTTATTGCCATGAAACGGTAGAACCAAGCCTTTATTTAACACCTGCCATAAAGCTGAAAAAGGAATTGAAGATGAAGCGCACCCTCCCGTTCGCTGTCTCGCAACAAGGGTCGGCCGCCTTCATAGGCGCCCTGCAAACAACTCAAATCTTATGGAGCGACGCTCCCCCCACGGCACAGCAAACCGCCGTCATTATAACAGCTGACCAGCTAGCACCACCGCAAATGCGCAGTAGCTTGGACGTGTATCCCAAAGGGGATTGCTCCGTCGCCTGCCTGGTATCATCAACTCCTAGGGAAGGCGCTTATTTTATTGAATCGATGGACATCGCTTCCTTCGTATTGAACAAAGAAGCAACCGGAAAGGACTTGCTTCTTGATGCTGCATCCGACCTCTTGCAGCGAGCCATGGCAAGCTGGGGCATCAGCTATTCAGAACTCCGGATGATCATTCCACAGTCGTTCGACTCGACACTGCACGCTGTATTAGCCGAGCTGTCCGGAGGCCAGACACCTATTTATCGTCGCACGTTCGCCCCGACCTGCAACTTACTTACTAGTGACTGTTTGGTATCCCTTGAAGAGGCCCACAAACGGGAGAAATTTCTGGTGGGAGACCTGATCCTGCTGTTATTCGTAGGACCGCTTCATACGGCAGGAGTCATCCTGCTCCGAAAACTCGCATAATTTTTGATGGATTGCGCATGCAAAACTAACAGTAGAGTTATGGAATTGCGGTACCTCCCTTGACTACAATTAAGCGTATATCTACATCGAACCCCTCGCTTTTTTTGATCGGAAAGGTGGTTTTTTGATGAATATTGGCATTATTGGCTACGGAAACATAGGTCGTTTATTATGTGAAAGCTTTTTGGAGCGCGGTCTACTAAAGCCTGAACATTTGATTATTCACACCAGGAGCCCAAAGAAGCTGGAGATCATTAATAAATATCCATCTATTCAAATCACTCACACACCAGAGGAATTAGCACAGCGGGCAGATTTGCTTTTCCTGTGTGTCAAGCCTCTTGAAATAGGCGCGGTTATGGCACAGATTTCCGACCATCTCCATGGGACCCATCTGGTTTCCACAGCAGCTTCTATCGAAATCAGGGATTTAGAAGCTTACTACGATGCAAAAATCACAAAAATAATTCCAACCCTCACTTCCCAAGTAAAGGTAGGAATGACGCTTGTTTGCCACAATCAGCATGTTAAAGAAGTCGATATCGCAGCCCTCTATAAGCTGCTTCAAGCATTAGGAGATATAAAACGCATTGAGGAAGATGATTTTGAAGCGGCTGCCGACTTAACAAGCTGTGCTCCTGGTTTAATCGCTTCCATGTTCGATGAATTTGTCGCTTCCGGTGTTCGCCATAGTCGCCTAACCCGTGAAGAAGCTGAAGAAATGGTTATTACAACCTTGTATGGAACGGTCAAACTGCTCTATGAACAAAAGATGCGGTTCGACGAACTTGTCACCAAGGTCGCTACAAAGGGCGGCATTACCCAAGAAGGCGTTAATGTTCTGCGCAGCGGGCTTCCGGCTGTATTTGATGAGGTATTCGAGCGAACTCTGGAGAAACATCATTTAATCAAGGCAATGAGCCGCCAAAATAAGCCGATAGGAGCGAAATAGACGTGTATAAAGTTGAGGTCAGCCCTATTGAGGGCCAGCTTGCGGATTGTGTGACAGTTTATTGCATAGCAAGATTAAAAGCAAAGGGAATGCTGAACTCGCAAGATATTACTGGGGCTTTCTGGCGCTTTAACTATCGCAGGGACCCTTTAATTTATTACTGGGTCAGCCAGTTTAATACCAGCGATGAAAGGAACCACCTGCTGGACACTTACTTTCATATCCGCATTCAGCCAGATGAAGGCGGTTTGGATAACCTCCACTGCAAAATCACTAATCATCTAACTGCAGAACGACTTCCTATGTTATTCGTCGAACGTTATGAAATGCCCTATGATCTTCTTTATTATAAAAAGCATAGAGAACGCCATTATGTGCTTGTGAACGGTTATGACCCTGTAGCGGATGTATACCATATCGTCGATTTTTTTGCCGATGAACCCTTCCATATGATTCCTCGTTCCACATTGGAAGTTGCGTTCAGCGAAGCCTACGATGAATCTCAGCCCATGCTGGTCGGTTCTCTGGACGGCATACCTATTTTAGGACCAGAGCAACTGGAAGCTATTATTCAGTCGAACATAGCCAGTATGACGCAGAACGACAATCGCACAGCCGGGTTCCCGGCAATGAGCCAATTGGCAGGGGATATTACGATAGGAGATGATTTCTTCCAGCAATATATCCCAATGTTAAATTTGTTCTCCAAGTTAAAACATGTATCTGTCTATCGAAAGCAGCATGCTGACTTCCTAACCAGATACTTCGATGCAGGCAATCTGCCTGAACAATTTAACCGTCAAAGCGGTCGTTGGATTCTTCTGGCCAACTACTTACTTAAAGGCCATCTAACAAAACAGGAAAAATATTATACGAAGGCATTAATCGAGCTGGAGTTCATTACCCAACACGAGAATGAAATTATGGAAAGTTACTCCAACCTAACCAATCGAATGAAGCGGGTGGTCATATGAAGGACGTCATCATTATTGGCGGAGGCCCATGCGGCATAGCTACAGCTATAGAAGCGAAAAAAAACAATTTAGACTACCTCGTGCTGGAAAAAGGCTGCATCGTTAATCACATCACCCAATTCCCTACCTATGTGACCTTGTTCGGCGCTTGTGAAGATTTCGAGATAGGCGGGGTGCCGTTCACACTGGACTATGGGCCTCCACGGAAAAAGGATGCGATGCGATACTATTATAAAGTAGTCAAGCACTTCGATTTGGATATTCATCAATATGAAGAAGTGACTCACGTGGAGCAGGTACAAGAAGGCAACGACCGTTTTTATACGGTGACCTCTCAACAACGTGGACAAACCAATGTCTATCGGGCGCGCAATGTCGTTTTTGCAACTGGGTTTGTCAGCAACCCGCGAAAATTGGGAATTGACGGAGAGGAACTGCCGAAAGTACTGCATTTGTTTACGGAAGCCCATTTTTTCGCTAATCAAAAAGTACTTATCATTGGCACCGGGCATTCCGGACTAGAGGCCATAATCGACTTGTGCGCCGTTGATGCGCAAGTGACCTTGGTCCATCGTGGAGATAATCTTTCTTATACACCAAAAAGATGGATGTTGGCGGAGGCTCGCAAATTAATGGATGCCGGTCAAATTAAAGCCCATTTCTCTTCAACTGTAACGGCTATCGAGCAAGATCGCGTTCATATTCATACACCAGATGGCCCGATTGCGATCGAGAACGATTTTGTGCTGAAATTAGTTGGGTTTCAACCCCAATATGAAATGCTTGATTCGCTAGGCGTACAATTTAGTCCTGATACTGGAGCTCCTTTATTTAATGACGGTACGATGGAATCAAACGTTCCAGGCATCTATGTTGCAGGCGTGTACGCAGGTGGTAGAGATGTGAACACCTATCAAATCTCTACAGGCCGATTCCATGCTTCCAAAATCATCACCAACATCGCCCGACGTATTGGTATCCTCGTATAAGGAAAGGAGATCATCCCTAGTGAGAGAGTTGATCATCGAGCTTATTTCCAAACAAATGACCGTTAGTCCTACGATTTCGGATGATGAAGATTTATTTTTGGCAGGTCTCAATTCCATTAAGTTCATACATCTCATTGTTGATCTCGAACTAAAGTTTGACATGGAAGTTTCGGATAACGACTTGACCTTCGAGACCTTCTCAACCATCCAAAAAATTATGCAATACGTTCATCTAAAAAGTCCCATATCCAAAAAATAATAGACCTGCAAGGTCTTGGAGGTAGCTCTAATGGAAATAACCATTCCTTTGAAAAAGCAAATTGATCCTCAGCATATCGATCAGCTCAACTATTTGCTGAAATTTGTATCCAGCCAGTTTTCTAGTGTATGTCAGGCTGAAGGTCCTGTATTGATAGCTTCGTTTGAGGAATTGGATGAACCGACAGCTCTTCATTTGACGCATGAAGCCTTGAATCGGATAATCGGACCACGCAATCTCATCTATAAGCAAAAAATTGAGTTTACGAATTCGGTATCTGTTCCTTATTCTTCCAACATTCTTGAAGAGCTTATCCGCAATAAAATTCTCATACCCAGCGGTCAGGGCATGTATACGTACCGGGAGCCCTTCTCCTTGCTGATTGAGTTTCTGGATCAGTACATCGTCTCCAAAATTGCTGGACCGCTAAAAGCAAAGTTGGAATATTACCCATCGCTCATTTCCATCTCAACCTTGAACAAGACGAACCACTTCACCTCTTTTCCGCAGCATGTACTGTTTACAAGCCATTTATCCGAGGACTTCACAGCGATTGACGACTTTACTCAGTCTGTCAAAGATTCAGGAGGATTACATGTCGAACAGTTAGAGAGCGCTCATTTGAAGCCAGCGCCTTACACCAAAAACCCTGCAGTTTGCTATCACTGTTACCAAGCGCTTGAAGCTGAGCAAATCAAAGAAGGACAAATTGTCACAGCCGTAGGCCGCTGCAGTCGCTATGAAAGTAATAATCATGATGCATTTGGCAGACTGCTTGACTTTTCCATGAGGGAAATCATTTTCGTTGGATCGGATGAATTCGTCCAATCCAATAGAGCAGCCTCCCATACATTATTAAAGGAATGCTTATCGGAATGGATGACAGACGGATTTTTTGAGAATGCCAATGATCCATTTTTCACTAACGACTACAATATTAAATCATTTTTCCAAAGAGATTTAGAGATGAAATACGAGCTGCGCTTCACCGTTCCGTATTTGAATTCAAGCCTAGCCGTAGCATCCAGCAATTACCACGGCAATGTATTTGGTGATTCTTTCTCCATCAAAGCCGATGGCAAGCCTGCCGTTACTGGCTGCCTGGCCTTCGGATTAGAACGATGGGTTCTGGCCTTCCTTGCACAATACGGCTTAGCTAAAGAGAACTGGCCTCCTGCCATTCAACACCAATTTGTAAAATGGAACGAGCAGCGAACTTATCATATGGTCCAGAAGGTTTAATCGAATACAAAAGAGTGAGGGATATGAATGTTATATTTGACTACCCAACATATTTTACAACTCGGAATCAATTGGCATGCAGCGATTAGAACAATTGAGGAAAGTGTAGTTGCCCTCTCTCAAGGGGATTATACACAGCCTATTAAACCGTATCTGCATTTTAACAATCCAGAAAACCGCATCATTGCGATGCCGGCATCTGTCGGGGGAAACACCAACATGGCCGGCTTGAAATGGATCGCCAGTTTTCCGAACAACACAAAACAGGGACTTCCGCGAGCGCATTGTGTAACCATCTTGAACGATATGAACAGCGGGGTTCCGCTTGCGATATTCAATACGGCCCTGTTGAGTGGAATCCGCACGGCAGCCGTTAGCGGACTTATCATCCAGCAGCTTGAAGCCTATCGACACCTAGATGACGTCACTCTGGGTATCGTTGGGTTCGGACCTATCGGCCAAATGCATTTGCAAATGGCTACTGCTTTACTAGGTGATCGAATCGGCAGCATTCTCGTCTACGATTTGTGCGGCTTCGATCCAGGTCCATTCGAAAAAGCATACGGCAGCAAATTTCAACAAAAGAAAACTTGGCAAGAGGTATACCAAGCGTCTGACATCTTCATCACCTGTACAGTTTCCAAATTGGGCTATATTGATCAGCCTCCTAAAAACAATGCCCTTCTTCTGAATATTTCTCTAAGGGATTTTACACCAGCTATCATGGATTGCACTCCCTCTATCTTTGTAGATAATTGGGAGGAGGTATGCCGAGCCGGCACTGACATTGAAGTACTACATGTCAAACGAGGCTTGCACAAAGAACATGTGCAAACCATTGAAGATATTGTCTGCGGCCAAGCCTTCTCGACCCTTCCAGAGAACCATCCCATCTTCTTTAACCCTATGGGAATGGCAATTTTCGATATCGCTGTTTGTACGTATTATTACCAACTGGCGCTTGCAAACGAAATTGGATATTCTCTTGGAGATGAAGCCCAAACGCCGTATACCAACATGCAATAAAAATATAACTGAAATATTCAAAAAGAGTATGCATGAATCAGGCTAAAGGCTCCTCAGTGTAATTCAAATACTTAAATGAGGGAGCCTTCGTTCTTTCATCAACAACGATTATGATTGAACTCTGGATCGATAATTTGCCAAATGAGACATAATACCCTGTGTCTTATTATCTAGTAGCATATAACCCATACCTTTTTTATAAATGATTATATCTGAGGGATGCTTTTCGCTGCGAAGCTTGCACCGTAATTTATAGATATACTGCCTAGCGTTCTCAGGGGTCGTATATTCATCCCAGATCGTAAGTAAAATGTGTTGAATACTAACAAAACGATACCTATTCTTTACAAAAAACATTAGTAATTCGAACTCTTTACCAGGCAAAGGAATAAAGTTCCCTTCAGTTAATAACAATTGAAAGTCAGTGCTCAAAATGATATGAGGAGATATTTCAATGTCTCCTTCCATCTTTTTATGATTGTTATCTAACATTTGAATAAAATGTTTAAGGTGATCCCTACGCATAGGGTTCGTACTGTAGTTTTTAATCATAATATTTTTACGATTAGATTCCATTTTTGGGAAATGATTTGATGTAAGCGCTTCCCCTAAAATCAATACAGGACAGTTCCAGTTTCCAGCAAGCTCCATATATGTTTTAACACTGTTCCCAGCAAAATTAGAACTACACCATATGACTGCCAAAACATCCATATATGAAATAATAGGCTGCAAATACTCGATATCACTAAGATGGATGATGCCGACTTCATCATTCAAGACACACTGCTTAGTATCCGTGAAGAGACTTTTATCATCACTAACTACCACAATATTCATGAATTATTTCCCTCCTAGTTTCTCTAGCCAACTTTTAGTCAACCCAAAGCTACTATTCACCTATGGTTTTGCATCAATCGCCATAATTCAACTCTACAGGAATTTTTTGCAGCAGTCCATAAAATAATGTTTTTTAATCGTTAATCATACGTTAATTTGAAAAATAATCAACCAATTCCTCTAAATGGAACTTTTATACAGAAACGAGTTTTTTACCCCTTCGCTCTATTGAGCGAGTAACAAGTTATTAACTAGATTCATAGCAATGCCTGGTTTTGAGAGTTTCATAAGCATTTAGTATAACGAAGAATGGGGAACTTGAAGCACTGTTGCTATCAGGTCTTCTTTAGCTGTGGCGCATCACGCTGTTCCGATTTGCGCATATCATCAACGGCTTCATTGACCTGTTTCATGACGTGAAATTTATCAAATGACACTTCTACTGTTTGGAACTGTGCTTCAATATTTAAATATCGCGGGATAACCCACGGCGAATTCACAACCCCCTATTCTACTAGCCAATCGTTTGATGGTCTTTATTGATCTTTTACAAACTTCTCCTCTCTTGTATACAGGAGGTATCTGGTTCTATCCTGTCGGGGCAAAAGGGGATGTTTTACCGCTTGGGGTTGACCTTAAGTACGTTGAAAACGATCCGTTTGACGATGATACACTTTCCCTTCCTGCCTTTTATCCTGCAAATCGCTAAAATATTTCACTTTCCATCAGCATCAAAATGAACTAATATTTGTTTGCATCTACTAAAATGTCTCTTCATGAGTAACTACTTAGGTGGTTTAGAAGTTGAATTGGTCTTTTAAGGCATCGGAGAGAGACGAGAGAACGGGGAGATGCTGCTTAGCAACGTGGAAATAACGCCGCGCATACGAGCAAAATGTTTGGCAGCGGATGGATCTGATTTCAGGCGACGGCTACAACTGCGGATATCGTAAGTTAACCGTTGATCTGAAGCGCACGTACCAGCTAATTGTTTCATTCAGCCTATTCCAATTGAGGCGGATCGCTTATGATTTGAAAAGCTGTGAAAGAATGAGATAAAGAGAGCATGTGTCCAAATCAAGTGCCAGGCTTCATTTTTATCATCGTATTTCAATATGCGTAAGTTCCCACGGTTTTTCAAGCGCTATCGTTACTCGAAACATCTTAGCAATCAAGTTATCTTTATCGCTTCTTGGCGTCCACATCGATAAGTACCACCCTAATAATAATATAATTAGGGTGGTACTTACATCAGCACTTCCGAACAGACCTAAGCCTTTCGGTGTTACGATGAAGCGTTTTTTCGTTAATCAAGTTCTCTAAACTCAACTTGATTCATCCATATGTCCATCGGTTTAAGTTCTTAAATTGACCTGATAAAGACCATCCTGATTTTCTATAGTAGTCATTGAATGTAGAATTGATAGGGCATAAGGATTCGACACTGCTCACCTTGATCATTTCTAGCATTGCAACAAGTAAGTTTTGTTTTCTATATGCTTCATCAATAGCAAATTGATAAAGTGATATGACACCGCTTTTTTTCTTATAAAAACGTAAAGCCCCAACGATTCTTTGATTATCTAGAGCCAAAAGAATCTGTTTTCTGCCTATAGCAGCCTTTACCCCATCAGGACAAAAAAATTCAAACGAATAAATTGCATCGTTATCTCGACGTAAATATGAATTGAAAAATGATACTGTTTGATGACCATATACATTCGATGCAATTTTGAGTTCCATTCAACTCTTCCCCTGCCTTTGATTTATATTTTGCCACATAGTTGAGGTTATACTACTGCCTTACTCAAACTTATTGATGCTACCCCTGAAGATTTTTTTCGCCTTTTCATATCGTTCCATTGTGTCTATATCCATAAATTTTAATAGGTTTTCCTCTGCCAAGATTCGTCCATGGTACATCGGTAAGCGAAACAAAGAGCGTGCCCCTACGTCCCCTTCCAAAGAGGCAACCGCTGCCCACATCCTTCGCCCCAAAATAACCGGAGGCTTCGGTATCCCCTTATCCCCACTGGCTATATAATCATAGTCATCTTCCTTACTAAACACATCCGTAAGGTGAGCTAGCATTTCACTATCTATGAAAGGCTGATCCGCCAAAATGACTAAAACACCATCTGCGTCCATCTCTTCAGCCACTTGGATGCCCTTGCGCAATGAATGTGCCATGCCGAATTCAGAATCCTCACATACCTCAATCCGACACCGTCCCCTTTCAATATGCAAAAAAGCTTCTTCAGTCAACCAATCCAGTTCATCAGCTTTACGTACTACAACAACCACACAATACAGTCCGGCATTAAGTGCTTGCATCAAGGCAACGCCGGCAAGGCGAATTCCTCCACCTAAATCCAACGACTGCTTCGACGTCCCCATTCGCTTGCTGCTACCTGCCGCCAAATATACACCAACAACCTTCTTCTTCACATCACTCACCAAGGGCAACAGCTATTTATATTTCGCCACATGAATACAGAGGAGATCCACTCTCTACTCTCCATTTTCGAAAAAATTACCACAAATCGATCATATGCTCTATCGCATCGGATCTCTCGCATTTGTATAAACATCCTTACTTCGCCCCCAGCGTTTATGTAATCAATCGGGAATATTGGCATTTGATCAATTGATTACTTTCATATTGTACGCTAAACTATGCCGTCAGCAGTGAATACCTGGTTTTAGCATAATTAATTCAGACATCTATATCACTATCATTAATGAATCACATAAAGATCAATCATTTGAGTACCTGTAGAACTCTTCTGGCTCTGCATTATGACCATAGTTTTCTAAACGTTGAAGTCATGCTGCGAATGCGTGCAAAGTGCTTGGCATAACCCAACGCTCCAAATGTCCCTGACACTTTGACTTTGGCCATCCGGATATCGCGTTCGGCCTGATTATTGTCGAAGGGAACGCGCGCATCACGAATAAAGCGAAGGGTATGCCCCTCATGACCAGCAGGCGCTCCTTTTTTTGCCGCCGGATTTACGCAAGTTGGTAGGTTTACCCAGCCCATCACTGGAGGGCGGTTTGCTGCTATTTTTTGAGTTTTGACCGAGTTATCTTTCCAGATCTTTCACACGATCTTCCAGTTGTTCCATCCGATTCGTCAGCAACGTGATGAACGCTGCTATCTCCGGATCTCCATTGCTAATCGATAGAATCTGTTCTGAACTTAGCTTCACGTGCTGACCTCTTTTCTATTCTCTACTCTAATTGTATTTTATCAAATTTTCCATTTATTTCATAGAGGGAGCCTAAGTAGTAACCTAGAAAGTATGCATCCGTTTAGCCTCTTATTTCATTTGAATGATTAGCTAACAGTGCCTCCCATACTTTTAGTGAAGATACTCCCATAATTTCACGATATTTATCAGTAAGCGTTATTGCACATCCTCTGAAGAATCATCTTCCCTCCATCTCTTAACAAGGTGAACAATATCTTTATGTGACGCCCAGGTAATCTCATCTGCGTGTTCGATAAGAATGATTTGAGTTGGATTTTCTTTACGCAAACTTAAGTGATTGTTGAATGCCGTAAATATCTTTTGTACCTTGAGGATATCCTCCGGCGTATATTCTACTTCTGATAGTTTTTGAAACTTATCGGGAAAACAAACTTGATTTGGTTAATCAATTACTTGAAATTTAGGGAGCGCATTCCAATCAAGCCCGGCAAAATGATCATGTAACGCGAGCAGGGTTGCAATGTGATAGCCCATCCAGTTAGCCTCGCTACCAGTTTCCCAAAGAAAATCCTCTCTCCTCAGATTTTTTAAGCAATGTTAAGTTAATAATGTCTAGTAAAACAGGATCTTCGGGATTTTCGAGTCTGTATAACATTCTATGTAAACTCTCAAATCCTATTACAATAGAAGAAAGGCTGGTTTGAGAGGATGGCACCTATGGCGAGATATAATAAGGAACAAGTGGAGGCGTTTGTGAAGAAAAACAACCTCAAGACGATGGAAGATGTACAGTCAGCCGTGAAGATGCTATTTCCAGAGACACTGCAATCTATGCTGGAGGCTGAGCTGGATACGGAGCTCGGCTATAAGAAGCACCAATCAACCGTCACCGGTATTGAGGATCAAATCATCGCAATGTACGCGAAAGGTGTCAGTACGAGGGATATCCAAGATCACCTCCAGCATCTGTACGGAATAGACGTCTCTCCAAATTCGTAGGTTGATGAGAACTTTTAACCTCGTATGTCCACATCGAAAAGCCAGTCCCTCCCTACCGGCGTATGGCCACTCCCAGATGGCTTATTTGTCAACCATTCTGGATGCCTCCACAGGTGAACTCTTAGCTCATAACTTATCCGCTACCCTCCACCTCCCTCTTGCAACGGACACGTGGATTTAAAAAGATGACTCCTGTGCAGTACGAGGCCACTGAAAAACTTACGTTTATAATTTGTTAAGATTTGTTTTAAATCAAAAAGGCGAAATTTCGTTCACATTGGAACGGAATATCGCCTTTCTCTTTATTCTTTTACTTTGAATCTTTCATGAGTGTAATGATTCGCTTGAGATTAACAGAAAATATGGCCATGGCACCTTGCATTTGCATGCCAACAAGACCCGAGGACGATGCAACATCATACCCGTGTCTATGCTTGAGTTCACTGTTTTTCGCTTCAATTTTATAACGTTCTTTCGATTTCTCCTTGAAATCATCACTATTTTGAAATGCCTCATGTTCCTTATGTTCGGTGGATTTGATGGTTACAGAATAGGTTTTACTTTTCGCACCTTCTTTATAGCACCCGTCTTTCATTGGACATACTTTGCATTTTTCAATGTCAAACATGTAGGTATTCTTTTGGTTATTATTCATACCTTTCTTACCTGTGCGCGCTCTTTGAATCGCCATATGTCCAGCTTTACAAACGTACATACCTGCATCTTTATTAAACTCAAATTCCTCTTCTTTTTTACGAGTTCCTTGTGTGATATTAGGGTTTAATTTTGATATTAATTGTAATTCGTTGTGATTGGCATACTGAATATTATCTTTTTCAGAATAGGCTGCATCTCCAATAACGGTATCGATCTTCATACCTGTGTCATGACTTTTTTCGATGAGAGTTTGAAGTTGTTTTCCATCATTCTTTTCACCCGTCGTAATCACCGCTGCTGTAATGATTCGTTCTTCATTCATTGCAAGATGTGTTTTATATCCGAAGAAAGAGGAGTCGGCTGTTTTGTGACCTAAACGTGCATCCGGATCATTTGCGAATTGAAGATGCTCTTCGTGATCTTCTACGATTTCTTTTAAATAGTTCAGCTTTTCTTTTACTTTTGGGTATTCGCGAATCTTTTCTTCCTTTTCCACAGCCTGAATGACTTTTCGGCAATAGTCCAATTCATCTTCCAATTTGTTTGTTGTTGTTTTTGAAGGGAATTTATCTTTCATCTTTTCATCCATTTGATAAACGGCTTTTCGTAGCAGCTTGGACTTCTCCATTAAAATCTCTTTGGGTGATTTTTGATTGTAACGCGCTTTTGAATGTGTGGCGTCTACAATAATCGCGGTACTTTTTATGATTTCTTTTTCCAATGCAATCGCTACTGTTTTTTGAATAAGTATGTCTAGTAGGTTTACATCTTTCAAACGAAGTTTTCGAAACTTCGTTAAAGAACTCGAATTAATGACGCCATCTTCCGGCGCCATATCCAAGAAATATTTAAAAGACATGTCATATTTCGATCGTTCTACAACATCCACATCGGATACATCGAAAATAGATTTCAATAATAAATATTTGAACATACGTATAGGAGGTACTGCATTGCGACCGTTATCAAGGCAATATTTATTTTGTAATTCTTCATGGACAAAAGAAAAATCAACAAGGTCAATAATTTGGCGGAGCATATTATCTTTAGGTACAACTATATCGTAAATTCCCACATACGGGCTGAGGTTAAGAGTTTGTTGATTTGAAATCATCCGAGACACCGCCTAGAATTATTACAGCTATTATACAGCAAAACAGAATACCCTTCCTCGCAAAATCGAGGAAAGGTATTCTATTTCTAAGGTGTGGACTTTTTCAGTGGCCTCGTGCAGTACAGGAATCATCTCTTACGTGCAGCTTAATTCTTTTTTTCAAAGTGTCCTTGACTAAGGGTCCAGATTATCCAAATCCATGGACGAAGTATCTTTTTTCGGCACTCATTGATATCTTTTATTTTATTTCATTCATAAATCCCCTGAAATTTTCCACGATTTCTTTTGATCGGGTATAGTGCAAATAGTGCTCTCCTTCAAATGTCATCACTTTTCCATGTACCGAATTTTTTATTTGCTCCTCATGAAGAGGTATCCAATTTTTCGTTTCAGTATCATTTGCTTGTAAAAAGAAAATAACAGGAAGATCTTTGGGGAAGAACAAGCTCTCAGTTGCTTTGAAATTAGGCCCGAAATTTTCGCCTTCATTCAGGTTGTTCGGATTAAACGTATTTTTGAGTGAAAGCATTCTAATTTGTTCTCTGGTTTCATCATCAACGTCGGGTGCAAGCAGTTGGTCAGGGGCCAATTTCATTAACAATCGGTAGAACCCTGATTTTTTAAGCAGTTTATACGTTTCTGTCGGGAATGGATCATCCGTACCGCCTTGCGTTGGAACGCTGCTTTCAATCCCGACAAAGGCACTTACTTCGTTTGGATATTTGTTCACATAATCCAGTCCGTAAATCCCTGAAATAGAGTGACCCATGAGCGTGTAACGATGAATATCAAGTTGCTGTAATGCTTCATGAACTTCACTAACCATATTTTCAGTGGTACGCTCTTTTTCAGTTACGTCACTTAAACCATAACCGAAAGGCTCAATTACGACGACTTTGTAAAATGGAGATAGCTCATCGATTAGCGGTTTAAAATCAAGGGCCGGGGCTGGCGTTCCATATCCAGGAAGTAATACCACCGTTTCTTCGCCTTTTCCTTGAATCAGCACATTCATGTTTTTCCCGTCAACCGCTACAAACTGGCCATAGGGTTTTATTTTCCCTTCCTCCGATTTGTTGCTAAATGCATTAATAATAAAAACAGTGGCAATAAATAATGCAAAAACGATAACTATGGCTCCGAATATTTTGAGCAAAATGATTAATATTTTTTTCATCATGATGGTTGTCTCCTGTTGAGTTTGTTTGTTGTACAGTCGTTTGGACATTCATTATTTTTACTTTTTCAATGAAATTTCAAATTTGGAGCCAGCCTCACCTGCAAATACAATGCGGCCATTTTCTGGTAAGACAACCTCATTCTTACCGCTGACCACGGTGTGATTAATACAAATACCCGTCTGGTCATATACAGCAAAGGCGCCATTTGCAGGCATTTTCACTGTCATGACTTTTCCTTTCACAGTCGTTGGTACCGAAAACCATTTGGCATATCCATCTGCTTGAATAGTTGTTGCGGATTGTTTACCCGAATGGAGTGGTTTCACAAGTTCCTCACTGGCGTATACATAACCTAAGGCTGTAAGATACTCTCCTCCGTTCTTTTTAGAAAAATGAATGTCCATCGTATCACGTCCGGCAGTACCTGGAATTTGCAATGGATTGACTGCTTCGTTTGCTCCAATAATCTTATTATTGGACATATACCCTGGATTCTCTTTATTAATATGAATAGCCAGGATCGATGAAGCATTGAGATAGACCATTGATGTGTATTTCTCATTCACTAGGTAATATTTTTTACCGTCGCGTTTTTTCCATGAGGCGTTAGTCTCCTTGGATAATTCATTGGCTTTAAGCTTCTCCGCCTTATATTCTGAGAAAGCCAGCTGTCCAAGTCCTGGAATGGATATATAAGATCGAGACCACAGGTAGGTATTCCCATTTTTCTCCACAACGAATTTCAGCTTTTCTGTACCCTCGTCGTTAACAAAAGTACCATCTGCTGTATATGTGTATTTTTGAGCCGGATTATTCGGAGCTGCAAGTGTGGATACAGTCATTTGTCCTGCCGTATTTATTTTGATATTCATAACCGAATTATTGCCGCCATATATACCAGCGTACTTGGACATTCCCTTAGGTATATCTGCCTTCACTGGTACGCCAAATGATTTTTCCGATTTCCGTTCTGTAATCATGTCCTTTTCCTCAAGTGCGCTGAGTAATAATTCATTCGCAATGAATTGATTGGTTAAGCTTGACCCGCCTGAAGAGATAACTGCTGCAGCCATGTTGTATTCCGGGAGTACCACTAATGAAGACTGATAAGATAGCGTATCTCCACCTTTCATAACAGCCTTAATGCCGTATTCGTTGAATGGGAACATGTTCACACTATCCCACCCTAACCCGTAAGACATAAACGTATCGCTATCCTCTGGCCACATGCCTCTTTTATACTCTTCTTGCGCCATAGCTTCTACCGACTTACTGGAAAGAATGCCTTCGACCTGTCCTGAGAAGATTTGTGAAAATTTCACAAGATCTTCAGCGGTGGAATATATACCTCCAGTAGCGATGATATTATAATTCTCTTTTGGAAGTTGTCCCTCATAAAAAGGGGAATAGATTCCCGCCATTTCTGCCGGGTCAACCACATCCTGTGGTGTTTTGGTATGGTTCATATCCAAAGGCTCTGTAAAATATTTGTGTATAAATGCGGTAAAAGCGATGCCGCTAACTCTTTCGACCAGAATCTCGGCTAACGTAAAGCCATCGTTGCTGTAGACTGAGTATGCGCCGGGATCTGCCTTCAGGTTTTGATTCGCCAATTGCTCCAGAAACGTATCATGTGAATACGTGTCATTATCTCCGTACAAGGTGGCATTGCTGAATGAGCCGCCCAGAAAACCGGAGGAATGATTCAGCAACATACGGGGGGTAATCTTCTTGTAACGGTTATCTTTCATTTTAAAGTCAGGGATATAATTCACAACAGGCACATCCAAATCGATCTTGCCTTCGTCAACCAGCTTCATTACAGTGGCTGTAAGCATCATTTTACTGGTTGAACCGATGCCATAGATCGTGTTCGAAGTAAGTGGTACCTTGTCGTTTATATCGTTCTTGCCGGTTTGACCGGACACCACAATCTCTCCACCATCGATGAGCGCATATTGCAGACTCGTCGTGCCGTACGTCTCGGTTAGTAATTTGGCTTTTTCGATCACGGTGTTCTTCGTTGTCTCATACGTAAGGTTGCTGTTGTTATTCATGGCAGTCGGTGCGGCCATTGCAGACATTGGAGCAAGTATCGTCAGTATGAGAGTCACAGCAGCTAAAGTATTCCTTTTTCTTGCTGTCCTCATACTCATCTTCTTTTTTGTTTCCTCTCTTGGTTTCACTCTAGCATCTACTCCTGTCTTCATAATTGTGTTAGGCCACCTTAACGGAGGTGCTAAAGACAGTATAACCAACCAAGATGTCCCCCTAATGACTACAAGATGAACGGAGAATGAACAGGCCAAAAAAGTTTGCATCAACACATACAAGAAGGTTTATACATGGTGTCGTAGCCTAGAGAAGGCATGAAATCCAATCATCCTGCAGGTGTTGTGATTGGCAAGATGACTATGAAGGTCGTTCCTCGTCCGTATTCGCTCTCCACCCGGATGTCCCCTTGATGAAGCGATACGATCTGCTTTACAATAGCCAGTCCCATACCACTGCCTTCATATTTCTGGCTGTGGGAACGATCAGCTTTAAAGAAGCGGTCAAATATACGCTTTTGGTCTTCCGGAAGAATACCAATACCCGAATCGGATATGCGGACTGTCACGTTCTTGATATTCTGTTTCATCCTGACGCTAATTCGGGCACCATCTTTGGAAAATTTGATGCCATTGCCGAGGATATTGATCCACACCTGATTTAACTGGTCATGATCGGCCGTGATTTTGGTGGGCTGCAAATCAAGATCGAACTGAATGTTGCGGGCTGACCATTGGGGTTGAATAGCGACGATTACTCGTCTGATCTGTTCATCTAGACTGAGTGTGGCGAGCCGCATTTGCAAGGACTGAGATTCAAGCAAACTCAGCTTTAGCAGACTATCACTCATTTTGGACATTCGTGCAGTTTCAGTGATGATAATATCGAGATAACAGCTTCGTTCGTCATCCGGGAGGTCTACCTGCTTGAGCGCTATAGCAAAACCGGAAATGGAAGTGAGCGGAGACTGAACTTCATGGGACACGTTTGTCACGAATTCCCTGCGCATCTGCTCAAGCTGCTGTAGATCGTGCATCATTTCTTCGAAGCTGCGAGCCAAAGTACCTATCTCACCCTTTTGTTTAATATTAAGCTTGACGTTGAAATCTCCAGCAGCTATAAGCCGGGTCGCTTCAGTCAGCTTTTTGATCGGTCTCACCAATTGGATGAATGAACGAGCAGCTAATTTGCTTTGAAGTGAAGAAACGACTTTGACGTCACAACACAGAGAAACCCGTCGAGGTGAACGAATTCCACACAATTGTTATAACTATAGCTCTAATGAGTCATTCCTTCTGTATTGGTCATATTATAGAATTTCATTACAATCATTACTTTCTATTTCATAGTGGAGGTCAAGAGAATATTTAATGATTTTAAGAATTTTTGAACCCATGCGGTTAAGGAGGAGAATATATGCAAACTTGGAAAGTTGGTATCTTGTTGTTTGAAGATGTAGAAGTACTTGACTTTGCCGGTCCTTTTGAGGTATTTGCCGTTACGGCATTGAATCGAGGTCAAGCGGATGAATATAAGCCGTTCGAAGTGACCACGATTTCGGAATCTGGTCATTTTATTACAGCGAGGAACGGTTTGAAAGTAATTCCCGATTACAGTTTAAATAACGCTCCTGCGTATGATTTACTGGTCATTCCTGGAGGAATAGGAACAAGGCGTGAGATCCATAACACTATATTGCTCGATTGGATCCGTAAGCGCTATGAAGAAGTGCAATGGATGACATCGGTTTGTACGGGAGCTTTCCTGCTGGCTAAGGCAGGAGTGCTTGACGATAAAAGTGCGACAACGCATTGGGCGAGTCTGGAAAGGTTGAGAAACGATTATCCCAAAGTAACCGTCGTTGAAGGCGTCAAATTTGTTGATGAGGATCGCATCGTTACTTCTGCAGGTATTTCCGCGGGTATTGATATGGCTTTTCATATGATAAATCGATTGCTCGGTACGACAGTTGCAGAGAGAACTGCGCGTATCATGCAATACGATATTTATTTTGATGGGCAGGCGACACGTTGACATCATTGTTAATTCTTCAAACCATTAAAATCAGAGAAAGTAGGAACGTAGTTGATAACTAAGATAACATATGCTGTGATGAGCCTTATTTTCATTTTCGCTTTGATGGGCTGTAGTTCTCATACGAACCAAAGCCATCATTCAGCTAATACACCGGATTCAGTTGCGGCAGAGAATCCAAGTAGTTCTGAAACATCATCTTTTAATCAGCAGCAGTATTTGATCTTTGAGGACGATGTAGAACAAGAAGTTATTTTAAATAAAAAACCCGAACGTGTAGTTATTTTGAATACTGAGGCGCTTAATCTATTCTACCAGCTTGGGGGCCAAGCGGTCGGAAGAGCCAGCGCTCTGGGAACACCAGTACCAGAGGTGGCCATGGGAGCAGAGGATGTCGGGCAAATTAATCAGATAAGCCTGGAAAAAATCACAAGCATGAACCCGGATCTCGTGATCGGGCATCCTCGTTTTCATGCAAATTTGAAAGAGGCTCTTGCTACCAGTCATATCCCGCTCGCTTTAGTCAATGTCAATAGTTATGATCATATTCAAAGAACCGGAAAACTATTCGGACAAATTATTGGAAAAGAATCCGAGACGGAAGAAGTGCTGAAAGAAACGGATAACCATGTCCAGATGATTATTAACCAAGTGCCCGATACAACGCCGAAATTTGCATTTATTTCAATCGCGTCTACAGGGTTATCCATTCAAAAGAGTGGCAGTCTCGCGCTTGATATAGCCGATAAACTGAAGCTGAAAAATGTGGCCGAAGGTATGCAGTCTGGTCAAATGCCGAACTCCGTTCCCTACAGCATCGAAAAATTAATTGAGGCCGATCCGGAGTATTTATTCATGATTGTGTATGGAACGGAGGAGTACGGCCGCCAGAAGATCAAAGATGATTTTGAAAGTAACCCCGCATGGGCTTCACTGCGGGCTGTAAAGGAAAATAGAATGGTGTTTTTACCATCAGATTTTGTCAATTCACCAGGCTTGAAAATCGATCAGTTGTTCGAATATCTCGCAAAGCTGGTATATCCCGATGAATATGGAAAATAAGTCGGCATCGGATTTTAGAAAAACCGCATCCTGGCGAATTACCGTCTTCTTGATATTAATCCTATTGGCTGTGGCAGGGGTAATATTCAGCCTCGTCAGCGGAGCCGTCAAAGTAAGCTTGATGGAAATTATTCACGTATTTACAGGCAGCGAGCAAGGTTCTATACGGGATATCATCTGGAACGTCCGATTGCCAAGAACGCTGATTGCCGGTCTTGTTGGGCTCAATCTTTCGCTAGCAGGTGTTTTGCTGCAGGGAGTCATGCGAAATATGATGGCTGATCCGCATATTATTGGCGTATCTTCAGGGGCGGGGTTGTTCGGCATCACCACGCTTGTCATGTTTCCGGCGTATGCCTACCTGATGACACCTGTCGCTTTCCTGGGAGCGCTTGGGGCTGCGTTGATTATTTATGCACTTGCTTGGAAGAACGGAGCAAATCCCGGTCGGATCATTTTGGCGGGGGTGGCCGTTTCTGCTTTTTTCAGTTCGGGTACCACGGGTCTACTCACCTTTTATAGCGATCGGGTACATGGAGCATTGCTATTTCTTGTGGGCGGACTTTCGGCGAAGAGCTGGCCTCAACTGCAGACCCTACTTCCTTATACCATAATCGGCGTCCTTTTCGCACAAATGGCAGCCCCGAGAATGAATATCCTGATGCTTGGCGATTCATATGCGAAAGGGCTGGGTCTACATGTCGAGCGGACGCGACTGCTCGTAACGGCTGTCGCGGCGCTCCTGGCTGCCAGCGCAGTCAGCGTTGTCGGTTTGCTTGCTTTCATCGGCATGGTGGTCCCTCATGCTGCAAGACTGCTAATTGGCAACGACTATCGAATCTTGCTTCCTGCCACGGCATTGCTTGGTATCGCTGTACTTACCATATTCGATACGCTCGCCCGAATACTTTTTGCTCCTATTGAGCTGCCCGTAGGAATTATTATGGGTGCCGTGGGTGCTCCCTTTTTCCTATATTTACTTAGAAAGAGGGGGATGCAAGAGTGATTCGCGGAGAAGATCTAATTGTCAAATATCGCGGAAATGCGGTCATGGATCATGTTAACATTGAATTTAAAGCGGGACTTATTCACAGCATACTTGGTCCGAACGGTTGCGGGAAAAGCACGTTGTTAAAAGTGCTCTCCCGCCGGCTTCAGGGAGAAAGCGGTGTTTTCTATATTGACGTAAAATATGTAAAAACTCACTCGCTTATCTCGAACTTAATGCAGAGGAACTCGTCGATGATCTGATGACTTCTGCAGGGTGGCAGGAAACGCTGGACGAAAATAAGAATTTCATCAGCTATCTTATCCATAGCGGCGATCTGCAATTTGCAGTCGGCAACTCATTGACAGATGTTGAAGTGATAGAGTTTACCCAAGGTGTGCTCGACACTGAGCGTGTTGAATATGACGGAACAATTGCTTCGCTGGCTGGTACTTTTTCTATTGGGGCGGAGGTCACCATCAAACAGTACGGTGATCAACCAGTAAAAGGCGAAGTAACGGTGAGTGGCTTGATTAACGTGCAATTTGAGCTTGATGCTGATAATAAAGAGGACAAAATCAAGCAGAATACCGTAAAACTTCAACTTGGCGGATTCGATGTAACGGAATTTGTTGAATATACTGATGCTGAAGATTCGGAGTGGGCAAGTAAGGACCTCGAGTATTGAGCTGGGTGTGATCAATAATACAAAGATCGGGAGCAATTCAGAAGAGCACTTTGCATAGAATATGATAATTAGACTGCGATTGCTCAACCATTGCCTTTATACACTACTTTTCTTTTAGCAATTTCTAACAAATGGCAGACAGTCGTCTGCTATTTTTTTGCAAATGGAAGGGAGTAGTGGAGAGTACGGATGTCGAAAGAAAATAAAGTTGTTGACTGACGTTGCTGATAAACTAGCACGCCAGCTGCTGCACCGAGCAGCTGACGGCTAGTGCCTCCGGCTTGACCGACTGCACCAAACTGCCGAAGTCAGAAGAATAACCATGAACCTGTGCTGCAGCGCTCCTAAGCAGCGGCGCACCAATCGGCCGGAACCGACTCATCCGGAAGACTCCGGCTCGTGTCAGCGGAGTTTTGCCAGTCTACAACTTTATTTTTCAGTTTAATACTTTATTTTCTTTTAACAACATGTTCAGTGACATTATAGTTGTTTCCTTTGGGAAACAATCCTCATCAGCATGAGTAGCATTTCAAATTTTCCAACGCGTTTTTAAAGCCATAAGATTCAAGCATATCGCGTTCCTCTGGCTTTAACGTCGGCACCGCCCAAACCAGAGAATATTTAGCCCGTGTATTTGCAACGTATCCAATACGTCCTGATTCGAGCTCTTTTTCAATCCATTGCTTCCAGTGTCCACTACCCGTGTTACGTAGACTCTAGACTACCATCACACTATTGAAATCCTTACCCTTAACTGAATGTATAGGATTAATTGAAACAAGGTTTATCGTATCAGTTGTTTTGAACACCTTAATAATGTCTTTCGCAGTACCTTTTGGGGTTATCATTTTCGTGGTCTTAAAGTCCCTTTCCTCACTATCCGATGAAGAGAGTCCCTGATATGCCTTTTGTATTATTTCTAAAAAATTATCATTAAACTTCTTATACCAAGTTGAATAAGTAATCCCATCCAAATTTACTAAATCAGAAAAAGCCAAACATCCCTCTAAAAAATCTTTTATGAAAATTCTCCATCTAAACACTGAATTAATTGTACTAGGACAGTAATAATTATTCTTTGTTTTTGCTCCCCCGAACCACCGATGCATTTGCTTACTTGCAAGCTCCGGGTCTGTCAATAGCTTTGTGTTAGCATTAGCTATTCCTAATTGCTCTAGCCAAGTGCATATCATCCCCCCAGATACTTTCAAAACGTTTAGCGCTTCTGCTTATTCTAATATTAATGTTTAGTACGAAGCTAACAAATTTAGTTGCCCGTAATCTATTTTCAAATCCATTCAGAGCTTGCCCTGCTTAATATATTTAGGTAATGCGGCTCCAATAATAATACTCCCTTATTATCAACACACATTACTCCACATGTGTCGAGACTTCCTATTTGAAATAAGGCAAGGGCTATCCCCTAAGCAGTTAATTTTACCGCTTTAAGGATAACCCTTGTTATTTACATCTAAAATAAGTTTGGGTTGACGATTTTCACTTTACTTGCTCATTTGAGCCAGCATGTTCAGCAGAACCGTTACGGCCTCCGCTCTTGTTGCATGGTCCCCAGGGGCAAATTGGTTGTCGCCTTTCCCTTGCACGATGCTTGCTTGCTTTACATAGGCAACCGCAGCTTTTGCCCACGCTGGAATGTCCTTGTCGTCTGCGAAGCTAGTTGCTGTGGCATTCGCTTCGCTATATTTACCCAAAGCACCCGCAATCATCGCTGCCATCTCTGCACGTGTAATTTCCCCAGTTGGACGGAAAGTACCGTCCTCATAGCCATTAATAATGCCTGCTTGTACTGCTTGCGCGACCGCTTTCTGCGCCCAGCTTCCGATCTTCGCTGTATCTGTGAACGTCAGCACCGCTCCCGCTCCTTGCGTCTTCAACGCATTCATCAGCATGACGGCAAATTCCGCACGAGTCACGGTTTTGTCCGGCTTAAACGTGCCGTCCTGATAACCAGTGACGATTCCGCTGCTTACCGCTTGCTTGATGCTTGCCTTCGCCCAGTGTGCGGATATATCGCTAAAGTTAATCGTTGGTTTTGGCTCACTTGCCGCTTGCCCTACAACCATTACCGCAAATTTTGTAAAGTGGGTTACTTCTGCGGTAATCTGATTACCCCTAACAACACCGCCAACTTCCACCCATTTCTTCTGCACTTCATCATAATAGAACACGGCTGCTCTTTGATTACCGCTCAATTTTGTCGGATCAAACTTAAAAGTCAGTGTTACCGGTTTACTGAAGTTCTCTGAGAAATTTTTCAGAATCTCGAAGATCGGACTAGCCAGAACGTCTTCATCCGTTAGAAGATCTTGAGTTCCAGTAAGTTTTTCAATCGTTAATTTCAGTTCTTTGTCCGTTGCATTTGCCGGAATATCTATTGTGATTGCATCTCCCAAACTAACCTTACCCGTTTTGCCTGCGGGAAGCGATAAATCACCATTCACTGAGATTACTTTGCTGTCATCTGGTGGTGTTGGGCTGCCGCCGCTACCGCCACCAGGGCTGGCCGTCCACTGCGCGTACAGCGTCACATTTGCCGCTGCCATGGTGAAAGTAGCGCCTGTCACATAGCTTGTGCCACTTCCGTTAGCCGCCGTGTTCCAACCTGTGAAGGTGTGGCCCGTCTTCACCAAGCTTCCCGTGTTTCCTAATACGGTTACCGTTGCATTTTGCGCATACGGATTGCTATCCGTTGGCACGCTTCCTCCCGTGCTGCCATTGCCGTTATACGTTACGGTGTATGTCGGGTTGGCCGTCCACTGCGCGTACAGCGTCACGTTCGCCGCTCCCATGCCGAACGTTGCATTTGCCGCATATGGTGTTCCTGTTCCGTCGGCCGCCGTGTTCCAACCTGTGAAGGTGTGGCCCGTCTTCACCAAGCTTCCCGTGTTTCCTAATACGGTTACCGTTGCATGTTGCTCGTACGAATTGCTATCCGTTGGCACGGTTCCTCCCGTGCTGCCATTACCATTGTACGTTACGGTGTATGTCGGGTTGACCGTCCACTGCGCGTACAGCGTCACGTTTGCCGCTCCCATGCCGAACGTTGCATTTGCCGCATAGGCTGTTCCTGTTCCGTTGGACGCCGTGTTCCAACCTGCGAAGGTGTGGCCCGTCTTCACCAAGCTTCCCGTGTTTCCTCTTACGGTTACCGTTGCATGTTGCTCGTACGGATTGCTATCCGTTGGCACGGTTCCTCCCGTGCTGCCATTACCATTGTACGTTACGGTGTATGTCGGGTTGACCGTCCACTGCGCGTACAGCGTCACGTTTGCCGCTCCCATGCCGAACGTTGCATTTGCCGCATAGGCTGTTCCTGTTCCGTTGGACGCCGTGTTCCAACCTGCGAAGGTGTGGCCCGTCTTCACCAAGCTTCCCGTGTTTCCTCTTACGGTTACCGTTGCATGTTGCTCGTACGGATTGCTATCCGTTGGCACGGTTCCTCCCGTGCTGCCATTACCATTGTACGTTACGGTGTATGTCGGGTTGACCGTCCACTGCGCGTACAGCGTCACGTTCGCCGATCCCATGCCGAACGTTGCATTTGCCGCATAGGCTGTTCCTGTTCCGTTGGACGCCGTGTTCCAACCTGCGAAGGTGTGGCCCGTCTTCACCAAGCTTCCCGTGTTTCCTCTTACGGTTACCGTTGCATGTTGCTCGTACGGATTGCTATCCGTTGGCACGGTTCCTCCCGTGCTGCCATTTCCGTTGTACGTTACGGTGTATGTCGGGTTGACCGTCCACTGCGCGTACAGCGTCACGTTCGCCGATCCCATGCCGAACGTTGCATTTGCCGCATAGGCTGTTCCTGTTCCGTTGGACGCCGTGTTCCAACCTGCGAAGGTGTGGCCCGTCTTCACCAAGCTTCCCGTGTTTCCTCTTACGGTTACCGTTGCATGTTGCTCGTACGGATTGCTATCCGTTGGCACGGTTCCTCCCGTGCTGCCATTTCCGTTGTACGTTACGGTGTATGTCGGGTTGACCGTCCACTGCGCGTACAGCGTCACGTTCGCCGATCCCATGCCGAACGTTGCATTTGCCGCATAGGCTGTTCCTGTTCCGTTGGACGCCGTGTTCCAACCTGCGAAGGTGTGGCCCGTCTTCACCAAGCTTCCCGTGTTTCCTCTTACGGTTACCGTTGCATGTTGCTCGTACGGATTGCTATCCGTTGGCACGGTTCCTCCCGTGCTGCCATTGCCGTTATACGTTACGGTGTATGTCGGGTTGGCCGTCCACTGCGCGTACAGCGTCACGTTTGCCGCTCCCATGCCGAACGTTGCATTTGCCGCATAGGCTGTTCCTGTTCCGTTGGACGCCGTGTTCCAACCTGCGAAGGTGTGGCCCGTCTTCACCAAGCTTCCCGTGTTTCCTCTTACGGTTACCGTTGCATGTTGCTCGTACGGATTGCTATCCGTTGGCACGGTTCCTCCCGTGCTGCCATTTCCGTTGTACGTTACGGTGTATGTCGGGAGATCAATGTTTTGAAATATGTCTCCTCTGTTACCTACCACGATAAACGTGCCGTTGCCGTAGGTGACGCCATTAAGAGACCCGAACGCAGCCTCATAGCTTTTCGTCCAACTCACTAAGTCACTGGAGGTATAGATAGAATTAAATGATCCCACACCCACATACGTACCATTTCCGTAGGAGACACTATGAAGGACGCCAGAATTTACCAACGCACATTTCTCACAGATAAGGCCCGACGTGGTGATCTTACTCCAGCTCACTCCGTCAACGGAGGTCAATATCGTTGTTCCGTCTACTGCCCAGGACACAAACTTACCATTTAGGTATTTGACGCCTTTAAGATCTGCCGCAGTGCCCGAATTTTGGCTCGTCCAGCTCACTCCGTCACTGGAGGTCAGTATCGTTCCATTTTGCCCCACCGCCACAAACTTTTGGTTGCCGTAGGTGACGCCCTTAAGTACTGACGTGGTGCTTACATTGCGATCCGTCCATAAGTCCGGCGTCTCGCTCGTCGTAGAGGTGTATATGGCTCCTATATTTCCAGCAATTTTGTTCCCCACCGCCACATAAAGGCCGTTGCCGTAACTAACGCCCCAAAGGGATAAATAATTATTGAGGGTATGGCCCGTTTTCCAGATCACTCCGTCACTAGAGGACGATGCAAGTCCAGCTCTAGTCACAGCCACAAACTGGCCATTATCGCAACTGATACTAGAAAGCTTGAGTGTATTTTCCGGTTCGTAATACGTCCAACTCGTTCCGTCACTCGAGGTTAAGATGCCTCCCTCATCAGTCACCGCCATAAACTTGCCGTTACCGTAGCAGACGTCCTGATTACTGGTAACAAGGTTATTAGGTTTCCGATTAACCCAATTATCAGTAGAAGCAGCAGTAGCAAAAGTAGGGACCATCCCCAATAGAATAATTAATACCATTAATAAAGAAATCCAACGTTTGTTCATAAATTGTTTCACTCACCTTTGTCTAGATTCGACATTCTCCTCTACTATAAATTAAAATAAACAAAATAGAACCTACCCGCCTGGGGTAGGTTTTTAAAAACAGGATAGGCATTTTAACCAAGTCTCTATAATTGCTTTGCAAGTTCCAGTGCTTGTTTACGATTGTTTACTTCAAGCTTTTTGTAGATGTTTTTAATATGAAATTTCACGGTATCTACCGTAATATTCAGACGCTCGGCAATTTCCTTGTTCATCAATCTATCCATGATTAGCAGCAAAATTTTAAATTCCTGGCTTGTCAGTATTCCTTTCGGTGATTGATCAACCTCTGGTGTATCATTCATAGCACGCAACAGTTGCTTTATATAGTAACCCGAAGAAGAATTGCTATCTTGCTGAACCTTTGAATAAGCGTTAAGCATCTCCGCCATTACAAAACCCTCGTCAATAAAACTACGAATATATCCATCTGGCTTGGCCAAATCCAAAGCAGTGCCCAATTGAATGAGCGCAGCCTCCTTTTGACCCGAATGCCATAGCGTCACACTTTGCACAATTAATACTTTTGTGTGATCACGGAGACAGTCTCCCTTGCACACCAATAGATATAATCTTTCCAACAGGTACAGCGCTTCTTCTATTCGTTCGCACGCCGCAAGCACTCTAGCCAAAATCAGATGCTCTGCCATAAGATTCAATGAAACCTCATCCGTGTGCGTAAGACCGCACCTTTGCAACCAATCAAGCGCATCTTGGAGCGAGCCTTGCCGCAAAGATAGATAAGCTTGTTCCGTTTCGATTTTCTCAATAAATAAAGCATAATCGGGTGAATCAATTTTCGACTTCAATTGCACCAATAGTTCGGACGCTCGCTTTGGATTTCCTTTGGCTTGCTCAATCCGCGATGCAGCGATGCCCAATTGGATCATAATTCGTGCAAGAGGCTGTTGGTCTATGCGCCCCAATGACTGACCGAAGTAAGATTCTGCCTCCTCCAACCGATTCCACTCATACAGCAAATGGATATATGCCAAGTACATATATCCAATAAAAGGATAATTTTCTTTATACTCCCATACTTTAATCCATTTCAAAATGAAGTCTTCCGCCGCATACAGATCTTTGATTAAAGTTAATTGATCATAATTCCTACTGTACCCTTCATACCGGTTTACCCCCATCACCTGAAAGTAGCTTCCTTCCGGCATATATCGTTCTGTAAGGGCCAAATAATCCGATGCTCGCACAAAGTCATTTTGGATATAAGAGGCTATGCCACAATAGAAATAGATATTACCCATAACCTTGTTCCAGTCTACATCGGGTAATTTCCCTTGCAGTGCTTCAAATCGGACTTTGGTTTGCTCCATTCTCTGAAAAGCGGCCTCCCACTTACCTCCTAGCATCATTACGGCTATATAAAACATTTCGATCATTGGCTTCTCCGCAAAGGAGCTTTCAGGTAAAACAGTTACCCACCTCATCAACGCAGCACTCTTCGATTGCATCAAGGCAGGGGGATTTTTCTCGATCAAACGAATAACATCCGCAAACTGTTGGCCTTCTAAATAATGCTCCGTCGCCTCTTCATTAAACCCATGTTTTTCCAACCAATTCGCCGCGCGGATGTGCACTTGAATCCATTTGTCCGAATCCGTTTTGGACCCTAGCTGTCGCAAGAAATCGGAAAGCAAATGGTGATATCGATACCAATTCCGCCCCTCGTCTAAGGGTATAATGAATAAATTTAGCTGCTCCAGTCTCTCCAATTGCTCTTGACTGTTCATTTGACCCGTTACTGCTTGGCATAAAGAATGGTTCATTCTACTTAAAATGGACGTTTCCAATAAAAAGGACCGCATTGTTTCCGACTGATGCAGGAACACTTCTTCCAACAAGTAATCGGATATATGATGCTGTTGACCCGAAAATTGCTGGATGGACTGCTTTATATTAGTACTGCGTTTCAGAGAGATTGCCGCCAGCTGCAATCCACTGACCCAACCCTCAGTTCGACGGAACAGCTCGGTTACTTGCCCTTTCGTTAGCGATAAATCCGTCGTATCTCGAAAAAATGCAAACCCCTCTTCCAGTTCAAAGCGCAAATCATGCATTTGGATAAAATGCAATTCACCCTTCGCCAGAAGTCTGGTAGTAGGGATCGGCAAATCGGTACGGCTAGCGATATAAAGATGAATATGTGGAGGAAAATGTTCCAGTAGGTAGCTCAATGATTGGTGAATATCGAGGAGTTCAATGAAATGATAATCGTCGAGTATGATTACCAGTTCACCGGTTATATGATTCAATTCATTCAAAAGTTCCTTAATCATAGGCTCTGAAGATTCCGAAGGACCTTTCTCAAGAAGACACCCAATCGTTTGGCCAAAGCTAGGGATTCTCTCCTGAATGGAGGCCGTTACGCAACTCCAAAATGAAATCCACTCATTATCATGCTTATCTAAAGAGACCCATGCAACAAGCGCGCTGCATTGTTTCACCCATTCACATAAAGCTGTTGTCTTTCCATAACCAGCCTGCGCGGAAACAAGCATCAGCTTGGTTTCCATCCCCTCATTAAGCTTGCGCATCAGCTTCGGACGGGATACCATAGTATTTCTTATATGGGGGATCTTAAATTTTGTACTTACAATCACTGTTGATTCCTCCACAAAAAAAGCTCTAAATTAATTAATAACTCAACTTTCGCAACGCGAAATTAGCTTGAATCCCTTGTGGCTGTAGGGATAAATCGGTGTGTAATCTATGGTACACCATCGTTCCCTGTCTGACCAGTCTCGTTTTTCGTCTGTTTTTACTTCTTTGAAAGTCGGCAAACTGCTTCTGGCGGTTGGCATTCACAAGTCTTTTGGCCTCTCAGCGCTCGCTGTCTTTCAGCTGCTATTCTCGCTTGTCTTTGAGGGGAAGAATTGGTCTCGACTGCTGGAAAGTGGCCGAGGCGGCTCATTGCCAGGCAAAGATTGGTCTATCGTTTTCTAAATCATCCCCGTTTTTCTATCGTTCTTTTACAATACAGCATACAAAAGCGGGATTTAGGAGTAGAAGCGAGCTAAATATCCTGCTGTATAAAGAAAATAAAGTTGTAGACTAGAGCAGTTGATTTTACACGGTTTTTAGCTGAGAGAATCGTCAGCCCAGGGAAAATAAGTATTAGACTGGCAGGTTGATTGCAACACTACTGTTCGGCTGGGCAGTCAGAGACAAAGAGACCACGCCAAACCGAAGCTACCAGAAGCGCCGGCAGCATCCGCCATCCCCAGTGTGTCGATCGCACCGAATCGGCTTCCGAAAGGGTAACCTGTCACACGAGCCGGAGCCCCGCCTCCGTTTCATTCTAGTACTTTATTTTCTTCTGACACCTGCTCGTTAGCCTAATGAAGCATCCTCAGTCTATGGATATATTATCAATCTTTATTCCAAATTATCAAACTTTGTTTCAAGTCTACAATAGGTTCTCCTTGTCTACTTTTTTGCCCAACAAAAGTTTTGTGTCCACAATGAAAAGTTCAGCTAATATCGTCAATTATTTTGCTAATTAGCCCAAACAATGATTGAGCAGCTGCCAAACTAAAATCAAAAATGGATACCTGAAATTCGTCGACTCAGCAATAAATATAAAATGATGAGGTGCTAACTTTAAGTGGTGAGTTGTGAAATGCGACTAAACAACTTCCTGAAGCTGATGATTAGGCTGTTTTCCACATGATTAAGCTCCCCTACCACTTCCTTAAGTTCATCCTCACTTGCCATATCTCCGAACAAAAGCCATGTGGGGTTTACGTTAAACTCCTTTATAATTGCCAATATTGTCTCCAGTGACGGATTGTATTTGCTCTGCTCCAGTTCACTTAAAGTTCCTTGAGACACACCAACTCGGTTCGAGAACTCCATTTGATTCATCTGATTTTTTTTCTAATTATTGTTCGTTGAAAATAAAGTTCTAGACTGGAGTTGTTGATCTAATGTGGTTTTTCAAATATTAATTTGGCAGCCTTCGCAAAATAAGTTTTAGACTGTTCCAATAAAGTAAGCAGCGGCGGACTAAGACGTGAAAATAAAGTCTTAGACTGCCGCTGCTGTTTCAGCCTGTTTTTGAACTAACATTTCCCAGTTAGCGTAACGATTATTTAATCGAACTCTCAGTTAACATTTGATTTCGACGGAAAGTGATTGTTCCTAATGTTAAGTCAACAGAAACTCTACTACTTCGGCCTTCAGCGTTTCGTGAAATTGCACGCGATCAAAGCCGGGCGGGTCTTGCGAGGGGGGAAAGGATGGTGAAATCATCTCAGCTGGGAAAGGAGTCAGGAAGGAATAATGTCCGGCATTCTCCACCGTCCGATAGCGAATCATTTGCGGTTCAGCAACACTATTCATGATGATCTGCGCGTGAAAAGGAGGTGTGTAAGGGTCTTGCTCGGCATCCAACATGAGAATGGGGAGTCGAACGTTGCTTAATGCTCCCTCATTACGGAACCAAACGGACGCCGGGGCTAGCAAAATCAGGGACCGGATGCGTGAATCATAAGGAACATCGATCTGCTGCGGCTTCCCATCCGGGCTCTCAGTAGGGAAGGAGGTCGGGATGCCGCCAGCTGCTGCAAGCGCGGTGTAGCCCCCCATGGAATGCCCGATGACCGAATGGCCTCCCGGCTGGAGAAGCCCCTTAAACCTCTCATCTTCAAAAAACCAGTCGGCTGCCATGCGAAGGTGCCGGGGGCGATAGGTGAGGTTTTGGACAGTACCTTCCAAACTATTATCGTTGCGGTTATTGAATGGATGTTCGAGCAGGCCAACGATAAAGCCGCTGCGCGCCAAATGCCGAGCGAGCGACCGGTACACAAGCGGTGAACCGCCTGTACCGTGTGAAATGAGGACTAGCCTAAATTTTCCATCCAGCGGTGCTGCGTCTCTGGACACCTCCAACGAGTACGGCCCTATCCTATCAGTCTGTTCCGGTGCATCTGTCGGATACATCACGATCATGGGAACGGTCACCCTCAATGTGTTGTCGGTAATTTGCACCTCGCAGCAACCTGCATATACTTCAACAATGTCTTCTATTTTGTTCATCTTGATCTCTTCCTCTCATTGAGCTACATGCTCCTGATATGGCGAGCCAACGGGAATATATATGTCTAATACCGAATCCTCGTTCATCGGTCCTAGATATCGATGGTCGTAACGCACAAACTCCGGGCAATTAGTACGAACGCTGCCTGACTGGGGTAACCACGTTTCATAAATGTACTGGAACGTATGGTTGAGTCTCGATAATGTCCCCTTATGAGTAAAAACCGCATAAGTTACCACTGGGAGCAGCTTAGCGACCATTCCCAAGGGAACTACACTCTCCTCGCTAGCGACCTCGACACAAGCGATATACGTGATTTCCCATTTCCTACCTGTAAGTTCAATGACTGCATAAAATATGTCTTCCGTATCCGGCTTTCGCTCAATTTCAAACAAACGCTGCCTAAAGCTCCGCCATAGCTTTCCGACCTCGTCCGAATTGACACCCGGTATTGACATACCGACCAGATTCAGCTTATTCAGGCAGACAAAAGCTGGCACGAGGGAGACGCTCTTATTCAAATGCTGTAGCCCCACTTCATCCAAAGGAAGCTTCTCCATTGCCCGGAACAGCGTGTCCTTCATGTCCCTTTGCTTTCGAAATTGTCCAGGCGAGATGGAGAACATTTTCCAAAAGGCTCGGGCGAAGGATTCCTGAGACTCGAACCGGTACAAGATGGCAATATCTATGATCCTTTGGTTGGTATAAAATAAATCGTATGCTGCTTGTGTCAATCTCCGCTTGCGTATGTACTCCGCGACGGAGTTTCTCGTAACCGATAGGAAGATCCGGTGAAAATGGTACGGCGAATAGCCCGCAGCCTCCATAATCTTGGTGCTTAAGCTCTCATCGGTCAGATGATCCTCAATATAGGTAATGGCCTTGATTACCAAATCCTTATAATCCACTTTAATGCCTCCATATCGATATACTCACTTTACGACAGATGGAACGCTCTGTTTTGATATTTTTTGCGGAATTTCACTTTACTCAATAACTAACACTACTTTCCAAGCGTAGATAGTTTCCTGATCAGCCACACTCTTCGGCTCGCCAAAAGAGCGACCTCTGGCAATTGCTCAGTCTCGCTGGTTTTAAACAAATCTGCCCGTCCCTCGGTTAATGATGTATCGTTAGTCTAAGACTTTATTTTCCTGGTCTACATCTTTATTTTCTTAGTCTACAACTTTATTTTCCAGTCTAATACTTCATTTTCTTTCTACAATTATACGAATTCGTTCCCCAAGCATTAGCTACAATCCCTTCTGAATAAAAATATCCCGATGATCTAAACAAAGCATCATCGGGACTGTTCTAGCGGTTCCAGACTTTTGTCACTGGTTCCACACTTTTTTATCACTGGACAAAAAGTGTCAGGTGATAAAAATCTCTGGAACTAATTTTGTTGATTTTATTGGGTTTACAGCGACATGTGATAAACACGCAAAATAAAAAGTCTGGAACCACTAGACATTACCATGTAATAAAAGTTGGGAACCATAGTCAAGGGAGACTAAAAATATCTTACCAAATCCTCAAATGCCAAGTCGAACTGTTTGAGTCATATTGCAGCTTTAGATTATGAATTTGTCACACGGTCAATTAAGAAACTATGAAATTAATTTCACTACAACATCTCTATAATCAAGCAAATTTTCAGAACTAAACCTAATCATTAAATCTCTAATGAGAAAAATTTTCTTTAGTAAGATTGCAAGAGATTTTTCTGATACCGGTACGTTTTGTCGATCTAACACCTTATCAACTAATGGAATTATAAGGTTTTTTTGTTGTTCAGTAATATCCACGAGTCTAATAGATGTATTTTGACGAATTTTAAATATTAAATTTAACATTTTTTCAACTTCAAACAAATTAATTAATATGTCACGGGAATTTACTATTTCAGCTTGAATTTCATGTTTCTCATAAGAGTATTTATTTTTAATCACCAAAAATATTTGATCACAATCATTACTACTAAAATTATTTTCAATAATATCTCTTATTTTATTCAATCTATGAGAGTGGTTTATATTATTAATTCCATCTTTAGAAATTAATTCATCTAATATTTTTTTAATGGAACGATCGGAAATTAGATTTTTCAAAAATTTCATTATATCTATTTTTCTGATGAACATCTCAAAGTATGATAACTGCATGTCTGTAATGTTATCGATAATTTGAGCGATAACTCTTTTAGATCTAATCTTCTCTACAGATAATAGTATATTCTCTTCTTGTTGCATCAATGAAATTAGCCTAACTGAATCATCGTTTACAGAAAACCTATCTAAAATTTTTGAAACCAAGTTAATAATTCTAGCCATTTCATTTGGATCTTTTGTTCGAGTTAATTTTTCCATTAGTAATTCACTTTCATGACTGATGCTCAATCTATAATCCAGCAATTTTTCTTCGGCGAGCTTACTCCGGAATAACTTACAAATCTCAATAGTACTATGGCCTTTCTCTGACAATCCAACGTGTAAAACATTACTATCAATACGTATATGTAAGTCATATATATCATAATATGCGTGGATAATTTTAAAAGCATCTTTGTTATTAAAGGGATAGACTGTTGTATTTGGATTAAATAGTACTTCAGTTGTCCCCTTACCGGAATTACACAAGTTACATGAAATAGTAAGATTATGTGGTTCAAACGTATATAAAGGATGATTCCCTTTATCAACTATATGTTCAATTGGTATTGTATTGGTCCCAGATACTAAATCAGTTTTGCAATAGAAACATTTCTTATCATTTAGAGTCAATAAGTAAAGTCTTATTTTTCTTTTCAATTCGGTAAATATCTCTTTTGTCCATAACTTAGAATCAATAAAATTAAAGTTATTTCTTACTAAATCGATTTCATCCTGTGTAAAAGTATATGGATTAGTCATTATCATCAACCCTACTTATTATCATATTCAAAACATCTCTCAATGGATCATTTTCTTTTAAATGTCTACGAATCTCTATAAGTTTGCTTAATTCCTTTTTGAGCGCTTTATTTTCAACACCTTTACTAATTTTAGCAAGAAAGGAATCTATCTCACGAGCAATATACAGATTCCGTGTAGTAAATACATCAAAGATATTATACAAAATGTCATCTACAGACCAACCAAACGTATCTTCATCATGTAATTGTGCCCTAACAGAATTATTCTTTATTTTCAAGGAAACAATAGATGATGAATTAGGCTCAAGGTCAGAAATCATAAAATGTGAATGAGTTGCTATAATAAAATGACAAGACCTATAATGAGAAAATATACTTTTAAGATAGTTGATATAATTTATTTGCCAGTTTGGATGCAAACTTATTTCCGGTTCATCTATTAATACAATCGAGCCATGTTCGATCTTAGATAAAATATTGATCATTGTGAATAAAAACTGTTTTTCTCCTGAACTTGCTAACTCAAAGTCAAATGAACTTTCTCTCCCAATATGCAAAGTAGGATATTGAATATATCCTAATTTTATTAGTTTATTCAGAACATCATAGTCTTTATTAATTGCGATGTTATTCTCTGCACTATCCAAATCAATATCATAATATAAAGAAGATCCGTTATCTCTCTTTATATTTTTGGAATGAAGAATACGGTTATTTAAAAACTCAACGATTTCATATACATCTTCTCGCGAATATTTTTTTAACCCATCTGATCTATAATCGGATCTCTCACTTATTTTCTCTAGTAAATTCTCTATTTCCTTTTCGTTAATTTTTTTATTAAACACTGTTTTCTTTCTTTTACCTGCCCCAAAGTAAATCCTAATTTTATTATCTAGTTTCAGAAATTCTAATATTGATTTTAGATTTATTATAAATTCATTATTTACAGATAACTCAATAATATTATCAATAATTCTTCTAACTACTGTATTAACAAAAGTAGCATTTGATGTATGTCTTACTCCTAAATATTCATATATTTTGTCTTCACCAAATTCAGTTTTATTATAAAGGAATTTGTCATTTACCATAAAAGATACAGCGAGCACTTTTTGAGGTAACCATAAATCTCTAGGCTCAATAATTTTACTGTTACATTTAAATTTATAATTATTGTTTCTTTGTTCTACCTCAAAGTAATTCTCATTATAATAATAACTTAAATAGAATTCCGCTTTAAACGGATCATTTTGAAGATTTGAAGTCTCATTTTTGAGTCTTTCAAGACTTCTAAACACTTCGCAAATTGTGGATAACAACCGACTTTTTCCAGTTCCATTTGGACCAATGATTAAAGTGCTTAAAAGATTTTTATCAAATTCTTTATTGGGATTAATGAAATCTACAATAACATCATTTCCATATAGAATCTCCGAACTGAAGCAAACCAATCGAAATTCACTCATTATAAACTCCTCTGTTATCATATTTGCAGAACCTACCGCTACATTTCAGCTTGCTGATCTACCTATGAACACTAAACTCATCCGCTATACGTAGTGTAATTTCAATTTCAATGGCAAGAGACGTAATTCGGAACCGGTAGACGCTTCCTATTGAATTCTTCGATCGTGAACCCGCTTTAGCGATCCTGCCGAGACAGAACAACCTCCCAATCTTTCAGCTACTTCACATCCGTATATAAATCTTTCTCATAATAGCCGTCAAGAATCACTCGGTTAACCATTAAATAGTAAAATATCCCCTTTTTCGAGTGATACTTTAAATTCTCATGTTGTTCCAATAAAAAACCACATGATAAACCGGTAAATCGGCTTAGCGCAGGAGAATCATCTTCATTTTGAGCAATATAAGCCTTCAATAAATTTTCTAGAAAAGAAATCAAAATCTTTATCTCCTCTGAACCGCCTGTCATGGCTCTCGGTTTACCCATGTTGCTGTAAAATGAGAACCGTTCAGACACCATAATAATGCACCACTGGTTTGCCGCGGCTGCTTACTCATACTTCTTAAGTTCATCCCCATATTCCGTTAATAACAATTGGTTCATTTCTGCGAAAGCCTCCAGTTTCTTAATCCTCGAAATTATAATCTTTCGCTTCCTTTCATTTTCTTTTTGGCCTTCTCCCCAAATATCATCAATATCACTATGCAAATCTCTAAAGATCACTGAGAATTTGTCTTCTTCCTGAAGTGCTACTGAGTTTTCTAACCATTCAATTGTAGAATTATCAGTTGCAGCCATTACAGCTTTTTCAAAAACATACTTCAGCCAGACACGTGCCGCTTCATCTATTTCGTTTGCTATATCCATCCACTTTTGAACTTCTTCCGGAACATTTTCCGTTGCATCCTCTTTACTTTCAAAGAAGAAATGGCGATCATTCTCAGGATCAAGTCGTGCAAGTGTACGAAGTATAGGCTCAAAGTTTTCAAAAGGCCTTGAGCCTCTTGGGAATGATAATTTGTGATTCCATAATTTTAGTATCGTTTCAAAACAACGTTCTTCCGCCATTTGTTTCTGAATACCTGAACTGTGTTCGGCAATCTCAATTTGTTCCGCGATATAATGCGCCATCCATCGAGCAGTGGTATCTACACCGGGGTCCAAATTAAGCTCTTTGACTAGAGCTTTGCCTAAGTTCATAGTGCGTCTCTGAATCTCTGAGTCTTCCATCGGCTGAGAAGATAAATAATTTGCTAAGCGGTGGCTTATACTCATCTGACTCCACACCTCTCATATATGATTTCTGCCTAAATCTTCTTCTAATTTGAATTTCAATAATTAATTCACTTTGGAATTCAGTACAAAGTCTTTTTAGAAATGAGAGCGATGCTGTTAGTCGATTACCACTGCGTAGTTCCTCGTCTTCATGACTATCATGAATAGGCGCCCAGATTTCACAAATTACTGACGCTCTCCTCTCATCAGCCAAAGTCCATTCCCGCTTCTCATAATCAGAGGATATTTTCATTTTCTCGGCGATTAAGTTCCCAATTTTATAAGGCGGGTAATCTACTTTAGCAGAATGCGGATCGAACTCATCCAGACGCTTATATGCTTCCTCTTGATATACCCAACCTTTAAGTTTAAAAGTATCCACGTCTATTTCCATTTCATCTTCTTCGTAATCAGGCAACTTAAAATCATGAGGATTCGAACATGTGCTTAATGCATGCAAAAGAGATTGAGCATTGTCCGATGATACGAGAGAGCTTACAATATAGAAACTTTCCGATCTTTCACTATCTCCATCCTCCCAAGCTCCGCGCACGTTTAGCCATAGTTCTCCGTTTCTTTCAGACAATATGCCATCAAGAAAATCATTATTTGATATCTCTTCACGCCAATCTGGATTTCTCACTTCATTAATCCATTCCCTTCTATACAAAGGAATAGGATCTCTACGGTCATATACCCAATAACCATCACTGCGAGTCAATACGTGTCGTTGTAACCAATCATGCCACTCATCTTCATACCAATCTGAGTTGTGGACAACAGGTATTTTCTCTAGCAGCCTTGAAGCTACAACAAGCATGGCATGATATGATAGATAAAAATTATAATCGTCTATTCTTGGGTAACTCCCATGACTATGATAAGTTCCTTGTTGTTCTCTCGACGATCTCCACAAAGAGTGGCGCGGATCATTTTTATATCCACCATCCAGCAGCATTTTCCATTCACTAACAACAACTTCAGTAGCAATATCCTCCACTTGCTCACTGGAAATTCCGAATACTCTCCCTAATGGTTCAAACCAGTAGCTATCAAAATCGTATCCATGATGAAAATTCAAACTAGTATCAATCGTCTCGTTAGCATGCCAATAACTATCTCTTGTTTCCCAACTGTCCTCTAATTCAACCTTATCAAATTGACTTCTCCCCACTTTTTGAAGTTCGTCAACTACTTCTTTCGAGTAAGTCCCTGGATGAGCCTTCTCGATATTGAGTGCAATATCAGCTGCATATTTTTGAATAAGCATATGAGGAGAAGATTGTACGGCATATTTATAGAAAACATCACTACGATGCAGCAATATGTGCGGATTATCAATTGATGCTCGAGCAAATGAAATTAATAAATATAATCTTGCATGTAAGTTGTAGAACGGAAATTTATTAGCCCCAAATGCATCAACAGTATCCCTTTCCATCCAATCAATTAAAGCATCGATCTCATCCCTGCATTGAGCTTCAGCGAGTCTACGAACACAGTGAACGGCACACCAGCGTGTTGAAGATCTTGGAGAACCTAAAGCAGACCAAACAAAACCTGTAAAAGCACTATCCATGTGAACCAGCGGTAACAACAATTGAGACCATGGTCCATCAGCGTACTCAGAATCAATATGTAGTTCGAATCTCGATAATGCGAAGTCAAGTAAATCAGTTGCTTCCTGTGTTGAGATATGTTTCGAAGCAACAGTTACAAAGCCAAAAAATGTAGTTGCATGAACCAAATCTCCCTGGGTTGCTAATCCTTCGATTATTCCTTTTTGAATAAAAGGTATATTTTCCGCCCCTAAATGAAGTCTCCTAGTGAAAAAAGAGATTGATCCCCTTTCCAGCAAAAACGTAGCAAATCGTTTCCCTACGTATTGCATGATTTGGGGCCACTCTAATTTAATGCTCATTTTGCGATGCCATTCTTCCGGCACTAGCAAAAGCGCATTCTGTATATCATAAAAATCGGCTTCATCTACTTTAATAAGCTCATACAAAAATTTCTTCGCTTCACTATCGGAAATTCGATTGTAGACTTCACGCCATAAGGACTCGCTGTTTCGCACAGTCCGAGGAAGTCCATCATAGCGTAGGATAGCTTGTCTTAATCCATTAGATGAAACCAAGTTCAAATCATGCAGCAGATCGTTCCAATCAATCGCACTCTCTTCCAACTGTACACGAAGCGAGGGAGTACTTTCTTGGTTAAGAATATTCCCTTCTTCATCAATAATGTCGCGATTATAAGCAATAACTTCATCCAATAGATTACTTTGTAAAGAGTACTTTTTAGCCGTTTCAGCAATCTTTTCCCAAACTTCCCCTTCAACTCCGTTTATTCTAAGCTCTTTAATGACTGATTTAAAAATATACTTCCGATTTTCATGTGATGTTTCCTTCTCTATACATAATCTTGAGAAATCCCATATTTCGAACTCCGTCATAAACGCAGAAAGGGACCATGCTACCGTTGGTACAACGTAGCCGCTTCTTACTATTTCCTCGGACATAGCAATTAATTGACGATTAAATCGACCAATTTCGCGGTCCCGCCATCTGCTTAGTGCAGCGATTCCAGTTACCGGGGACAATCGAATACAAGTCCTAACAGCCTCGTCTCTGTCCCAATACTTTTCTCGAGCTACATTTTCTCCTATAAGCTCTGCACAACGTATAAATCTGTAAGCTATATCGTAAGGTGCAAATTCATCTACTTTTCTTTGGTTGGCTAGGGGAATAACTGCTTCCCATCTCTCGACGATTTCATCGCCAAATTTCGAAACGGCATCGATTGCAAAATTGAAGTAAACCGCGGCATCATCACGATTTACATTAATCAATGCTCGTGCAAGATCAATGTAACAGTTTGCCCGTTCCTCTGGGCCAATGTCTGTAGCAGAACGGATTACGTCATAAGCATATTGTTCAAAATCGCGCTTCTGTTCAGCTAAGTGGCTTAATCGGAAAGCAGAACGAACTAATTTTAGATGATCAGGAAGAAACATCCCGTTACTCTTTATATAATTTTCATAAAAACCTTTGATTGAAATTTGTCCAGAAAATTTATGAAACATCAAAATGTCACAACATATTCTAGCTATTTCCGTCGGTAAACTATCATAGTCTCTATATCGACTCGCTGTTGCTGATCCTGATTTCTTTTTCACTTCCGCTACTTCATTATCAAAATCAAGAATATCCCCTACTAAACAGCGTATCCGCAGCATATACCAAGGTAATAATCCGCCAATTACCTCTTTTATTTCTGTTACCTTTTGTTCGTCCTTATATTCTCTATTCTGTTGTAAATCCATTGGAAGCAATTCATTAATATCGAATTCAAGGTCTGAAAGTAATACTTTTTTTAATGCTAGGGCACGCATAAAAATGGCACGATCTTTATTATCATAATCGCTTGTAATAGACCGTGAAGCACTTTGAGTAAAATAATGATTTAGAACCCGGATGATTTTCCCCTTCGGTAACTTGTTTGCTGCGCAAGATTCAAGAAATGAGATAAGTGATTGAGGTGTGGTGTCTTGAAAGGTATTTTGTATTTTTGAAATTCTAGCCCGTTTTGTAGTTAGTAAATCAAGGCAAGAGCAGAGTAAATCCGAATTAGGAATATGTCCGATATCTAAGGACTCATGTGCAAAAGCAATTATTAAATACTGATTACGTGAACCAAGTTTTGCTAATTGCGTTGCAGCAGATACTTCCCCTAGGTCCATAAGCCGTCTAAACAGTTGCCTAGAAATATGATAGATTACTTTCTCCGGGTGCCAACTAATAAGAAATTCAAAGGCCTTTTCTATCCCATATAAATTAAAATATGTGTATACGAGTTCCACAATTTCTTCATTTTTTAATTGTTCATGCTGAAATGGAATAACTTCTTCTTCCTTATCTCTATCCTGAAAGTATAAACTCAACCAATTCTCAGCAGCCCTAAGAAAGCTTCTGGCTTCCCCTCTAAAATTCATGACTGTTGATAACAATGCTGCTGAGTAAACATTCTCTGATCCTCTCCAAGAACCACTAAACAAACGACGAAAAGCAAATTCCTGTACACGTTGTTCATCTTGTAAAGGCGCGATTAGATCAATATTGCTTGCAAGGAGTTCGAACTGCCGTTTATCACCTGCTACCTCTTCACCTGCTCGTAAAGCTAACTTTATTGCCTCGACAAAGCTTTCTTGTTTCAAAGAAGCCTTAAATGCAAATTGAAGACGGTACACTCGAACATTTCTCTTATCAATGGGATTATCGGGAAGATAATTGTCGGATAATGCTAATTCAACAAGCTCAATGTTCTTCCCTGCTTGCAATAACAGAGAAGGCATAGCAGAAGCCACATATGAATACTCGTTAGCTAATGGTTTGATTTGATCAATAAAAAACTCAATTTGTTCCTTCGATGCTGCATAAGTTTCCCTAAACCAAGTTTCCGTAGGCTCATCTCTAAACTGAACCGAGGAATCAGAAAGCCATAGTGGACGTCCTATATCTGCAACAAAACTTCTTATAGTAGACTCCTCAACATCAGCAGTCCTAGCTAGTATCTTCAACGGAATAAAGGGAGGTAATGTCGCAAGACCTACACAGATAGAGTCGATTTGTTTCTTGTAATCACCATGAAATTTATCACTTATTGAATCAATTGCTGACATTAATTGTCCTTCTATTTGTTCATTGACAGTGGTTCCAACACTTCCAAGATTGGAGAATACGTCAGTAATCGTACTACGATTTAAACTTAAAGCATTTGACTGTACACGTGGATTGCCACTAGTAAGTCTATGAAATTCTACTCCATCCTCTTTAGACGCTTGCGTATAATGAGACCTTAAATAATCAAAAGACTCTTTCTCCGAAAATGGTTCCAACTCAAACTGTTGGATGTTACTAGGCGGCTGGAGTAAATGTATACGCTCGGTTCTACAAAGGGCAACTATTTTAACACCTTCGATTATACGTTCACGGAGAAGTTCATGAGCAAAGCAATGATGATTGAACTCCGCCGCGGCCATTTCAGCATTATCGGCTGCATCTATTAGAATCACTAGGACTGCATTGCTATTTGATTTCTTCATAGCGATAACTGCAGTTTCAATTCTGTCGAAGAACTTTCTTAATATATCTGTTTCAGATGCGCCGGAACTCACTAGTAGTGGATCGCAAAGGCCTTGTACAGCCAATTCATTAACAATCTGAACAAATGCTTGGCGATGGTGATGCCTCACTTCGCTCCGATTACGATAACGTCCACCACCAAAGCAATCATATACAACGCCGAAAGATCCAACAGGTAATGATTTGGCTATTTGTCGAGCAAAGGCCGTCTTTCCTACTCCTCCAGGAGCATGTATGATCAACGGGGCTGTTGATGCTAAAATGGTTTTCAACAAGTCATTATGCTGCTCTCTATGTACAAGAGTTCCAATTTTTTCGAACTCAGGTGGGGCAGGAAAGAGATCACGTTCAGACGTAACTTTAAACTTTTCAAGTATTTCTTCGCGAACAATTACACCATTTGAATCTGGTAAAGCCTTGTCACGAACTAGTCCAGTAATGCTTTCTATTTCAGGGTTATCGATGCTTCCGGCAACCAACTGAGATATTTCTACATGAAGCCTATACTTCTGTGCATTATAGTCCCCTTCACCATCTGCGAATTTTATACAAGCACAAAACTTTTTTAGATCTTCATCGGGCAGCTGTGTATATTTTGATAATGTGTTTTTATACTTTGCATTAGCTTTCGCACCAATAGATAATTTTTCAATATTCTCTTTAAGATTTTGATTAATTGGTCTATTTGTGACTATAGTAAAGATGGCACTATCGACTTGAGTATTGGCACTGATAAGCTTCTGAAACCGTTTTGAAAAGCCCTCAAATGTTTCCTTAAGATCACTAAGATCAAAAGGGTTATTTTTATGAACAGTGGTGTGTTTCAACTGATAATAAGCTACATCTTGAAATCCTTGTCTAGTTAGCGAATCAGCGTATTCAGCAACATCAATAACATATTCTCCTGCAAGTTTATTCTCCTTAGAACCCTCAATCACAATTTGGTTTATTCGAGACTTAGGTGAGATTAAACGCAGACACCGGCGGGCAGCCCAACGGTAATGAAAAATGTCACCGGCTCTTGAATACCTAACAAGTTCGTTCTCCACTAATTATCCCCCAACTATAGTCAGAATCAACTTTCATCATCTATGCGTCCGAAACTTATGTGGAATCCCCTTCTGTTCTTTCACCTTCCAAAGAAAGTCGCCGATCACAAAAACTCTTGCATTATTCATAGTTGCGGAATATCGTTTCTCTCGTGTATCCACTAGCAGAAGTTCGAATACGTACTCCTCAGCACATATTCCGTGCTCATCAATATTTAATCTAAATGGATCTGATGATTCAAAACCAACCATCAAGTGGCCAACTATTTCTGTTTTTGGCGGTACCGCTAATTTGAAATCCGCACCCATAAATTTATCCAATCCATATACATGGTGCCTAGATAGTTCTTTTCCTTGATTATTGTGAACATATAATATGCCACCGATTATCGTAATAGGTAATTCTTTTGTATTAGCAAACGCAACTTCAATAGATGCGCAACCTTCTGCATCGTATACAGCGTGTAGTGCCTGTTCTAGGAATCTTATCTCGAACTGTCCTTTGTTTAAATACATATAATCAAAGTCGCTGCGTTTAGCCACCATATTCGTACTTCCTTTACGTATTAAGCAATATCCCTCATTAAGTCTATCGTATTTCTTTCTCATCATATACGGCTTATTGTCTGTTTCAAAAACTCTAAAAATGCCTAACACTGATCCTTTGTATTCATATTTGAAATAATCAAACTGTATTTCAGGTTCGATGTTATTTAGAACTAGCTGAACATAATTAGACGAATCTATAAATTCTTTCGGATTTATTCCCTTTATCTCCTTACCTTCTGGTCGATCCTTGACTCCAACAACTATGAATTTATCTCCATTATGCCGAGAGTTGGCCATAGCCATTATATCCATTAGTAAATCCATACTCTTGTCTTTATGGTACTGTTTCTCTTTGAAATCCAGATAATCGCACTCATATCCGTATTCGATTAATTCAATAATTTTATCCATAGACACACCTCGCTCTAACATTATGCTCAACGGATTATATGTTAACTGTAAAAATTCGACATCTAACGAGAAAATCCTACTTCATACCCAAAATTTCACCAAATAATAAGCCTATAGCAGTATGTTAAAAAGGATGAGTGGCGATTGTGTTAATACACATGCTGCTCATCCTTTTTTTCTACAATCTAATCATTTATTTGGATAGCTAGCTTCTAATCTAGCTTTCTGTACTTTCACTGTGCATGGATATAACGTTTTTACGAATACAAGATCTTTATTTAATGAAATTACCCAATTACCTAAACAATTTGTTATCTCTCGGCAAGCTGAGCCCCCTCTTTTAAATCTCCTAAGACTCAACTGAAGAACATTCAACCCATATATCCATGATTTAAATATCACTCATATCCTCATTGTACTGTCTTAGGAAATCCTCTATTTTTATTTTCAATTTGGGACTACATGACTCAAATAATTTTGAATAACTTATTAATGCATCAAATGAAATATTTTGATAGCTGGATTTGCTCCTAAGCTTTGTGGCAACTCTTTCTACACTCCTAATTAGATAGGAATCTATATCCTCGATGGATTCAATTAGTGATTTGTGACTTGCAGGCAATCGATCTTCATTAAATGATTGCAACCGTGACTTTTCTAAAGGAGATAGCCGATTAAGTATTGTATATTTCCTAATTTGAAAATTTGAATCCTCTTTTAATACTGCTGCTATTGTATGTATCTTTTGTGATAGTATTTCATCAAAAAAGTGAAGATCTATCTTTGCTCTAATTGCTTTTTTCCTTGGAAAACACTCATCCATCCATGCGCTATCGTTTCTACATAACCAATTATACTCTCGAGGATGCATACGCAGCAGGAAAAGTCGCTTATTTGTTTGATTAATCTGGGAAGTTTGTAACAGAGTCAATCGATATATTTCCTTTGTTTCATCAGAAGTTGTATCGACCATCTGTTCAAAGCTCTTTACGGTGTCTGGAGGAATTAATAGTAGATTTTCATTAGAAAGAATGAACTTAGATTTTTTTAGCTTTTTAATATAACTTGAGATTGTGGTTTCAGAAAATCCGGTTTCCTTATGAATTTGATATGAGTTGAATCCTTCTGCATATAAAGATAATACTTTTTCATACCATAAATGACCCATCGAAACAATAAATGGATTATTGGTTTCTTGTCTTCCACGCATCCATCTTTTCGAATAAGTAAACCCGCATACTACGCATTGAAATGTTGTTGTAACTGAACTCCCTCCTGAGATTTTCAACTTACGGTCACATCTTTGAATTGTTTTCTTTCCATTCTGAATACATATAGAGTTTAGACATTCCCATGGACCATGACCAAATGGAATTGGATTTGCAATAGGATGCTCATAATTCAAAAAAATTGCTACTGAACCGAAAAGATACCTTATTATCTGGACATAAAAAAGAATGTGCGCCTTCATATGATGCGGGTTTAAAAAGCGTGCGGTAAAATGTTTCGATAGTAGTGTACTAGCATTTAATCCTGTGACCTCTAGTTGTGCAGGACTATGGTTATCTACTATTTTTTTCAATAACTCGGAGCGCATAAACCGACCTCGATAATGGATAAAATTAAGCTCCCACATTTTCATCATAATTTTACTTTGTATATATTCAGCATGAATGATGTCCGACAGAGAGTTTAATGTATAAAGATCTTCAAGTAGAGTATTCTGATAGTCATATATAGAATATTGTTTACGAATTCTATTTATTTTAATTTCACTTAGGCATCTAGGGCATCTGGGCGTCGACAACAAGGCTTCTGCGTAGTCCTTACTAAGTGGACACATACAATTAGGGCAACCATCTATCAGTTCAACATGATGCAAATGACAACAATCAATAAAATCGAATTGATGTGCGCGATGAACGTAACATTCGCCGTATTTCTCATAGTCTTCGTGTAGGCATGTAGAGCAATATTTAACCTGTTTTGAAAATAGGTATGTCCCATGATATATGTGAGCTTTATAATTTCCACTGGGAATACGAACAAGTTCATTCTCATTGTCTTGGTCTGCCTTGGTTAAAAAACAACTAATGAGTCTTCCCCAAGTGTGATGGCTAATAAAATAACCTGGTTCAAACGGATGACCATACGGTAATTTTTCGTACAACTTAATCAAGTTAGTAGGAAACATTGGATTTTTGTGAGAAATTAATTCAAATAGCTCCTCCTTGGTGTCTCGCAATGCTGGATTAGGTGACATAAGGTGGTATCTATAGATAATACTTCTGATATCTTCGTCCGGATACAGTGGTGGAAAAAATGCTAAGCTCGACAATATTATCCTTCCTTTTTCAGTGATTCGTCTATTGAAGTTTTTAAAATTTTCTGCTTGTTTGACAAACTATTTTCAATCGAGTATTTAACAAGGAGACACCGGTTAACCTTCTATTAAATTTTTTCTATGCAAATCAAAAATAATTATCTGAGTAATTCCATGAATTTTATTTCCACTTCTTTTCGCAGGGGATGGTTTAAACCAGCTAACTTCAGTACTCTCCACCCTGACATCCTACCTTCCACCTCATGAAGCCTATTTGCAGCCCAAATTAACCTACGAATTTGATATGCCTCTGTAGAATCTATGTGCTTATTAATAAATTCATTGGTTTTTGGGAGCTTATTTAAATTCTTTATAAGTTTTTGTTTCAGTTGTCCCAAATCCGTATGTCTAGCTATTGAGGCCAACGATATTCTTTCCGGATTAGGTAACCGTTTCATCTGTCCAACTGTCTCTACCACCAAAACATACAAAATCTCGTCTCGCTGATTCCAATCCACTTTTCGTTTAACCTTTGTTTGTAAGAATCCTTTCTCGTTATTTCTGTTTCTTTTCGATCTGGCAAGATAATTTTGATTTTTCTTCGTACGTAAAGCTGCTTTATTGCTATTGAGAAGCTCCGTTTGATTCTTTACAGTCCCCGGGTCAACACCCAGAATTTTTGCCTTCTGACGAAGAGTTATACTGCTCTCATTAAGACACTTTAATTTATCTAACCAAATCGAACCAAAATTTTTAATTCTACCTATTCGGTTCATATCCTCATCGCAAGTATCTGGACCTCTTCTTGAATATATAAATCCGCAATTGCAATGAAAGGTCCCAACTGGCTTTGTAGTTGTCGAGCAGCGAGTAACGACACATTTATCAATAACCATTTGATTGTAATGATCAGCCGCTTTATTGAGACATGGCCAAGGGCCGTTACCAAATGGAAAATTATTGGTGGTGACAGAAAAACCAGCAACAGATTTTTCAAGAAAGCCGAAAATTAATAAATGCCTTAGTGGATGCGTAATTTCTTCTTGATTCCTGATTATTTTATGTAACCATGTATCAGAGCTATTTGAGTCGATACCACAGTCTAGATATTCCAGCAGTTTATCCGTGTAGCTATTCCGAAAATTCTGTATAAGGCGATTAATCCTTACCCGACCGCCTACTGTTCGGTAGCCTTCCATTGATGGTAGCTTTCTATAAGATGCGCTCTCCTCTTTAATTATTTGCTGGGAGTGTAGTAGAAGATTCGATTGAACAGCAATGAATGTTAGATAATCCAACCAACTGGAGTCAACAACAGGTTCGGTATAATCCGATTCATTATAATTTGTTAAAGAAACAAATGAAAATTTGTGATGAAGAGTTGAATATTCTACCGTACTGACCTTTAATATGGACTTATGCATCGGGCATATATGTACACCGGGCAACTGATGACAACGATGCCAATAAGGCTCACCATATTTCTTGGTGTCATCCTGATAGCAACTACTGCAATATTTCAACTTGGTCGGCAGTTTGATTTTGCAAGCAGGAATCCCCATTAATACATGAGATTCTCCCCTGTTACTCCCTTCTGCCATTAAGCGAAACAATTCCTTTGCCTTATCTTTTGATCCATAGGACGTATAATACGGATAAAGGGTGTGATTTTTGATAAGTTCCTCTGTGGTATAGACAGTTCCGCTCCTAGCAGCCAAAGCACTCAAATGACTAGGTAAATCTGCAGTTGCACATACCAATCTGCTACCAAATAAATCAAATATCGTTTGTTTCTGCGTTCTATTACCCGACATCAGATGATATCTAGCAATTCCACTGTATATAATTTCATCTGGGTATAAAGAGGGGAAATACGCTAACAATACAATCACCCTTTTTAGAGTTTATTTGGTTAGTATTCCCTTCTCCCTCACAATCTATTACTCTTAAATAATCAGTTTGGATAGATCTTCTTCCGAAGGAACAATGCCCTGTTCCACTAACTTTTCGTAAACTTCTTCCCCTTTTATGTTAGTGCTTTTTGTTACATTCCTGAGATCATCCACTTCTAGAATAGGCTGTTCCTTCTTTGTAGATTTCCTGCTCTTAGTAGCTGTACCGCTGCTCGTTTTCATTGTTACGTCTGGATTGACTATATCAGATGCTGTTTCTTGGAGCTCCAATTCTTTCAGAAGCTCTTTTCTCAAAGTAACAATACTCTTTTCAGACTCATTCCGTTGTAGCACACGTTCAGTAATTACTTCCGAAACATCTGCAGTCGCACCAAAATCAATTGCTGTTTTAACCAGTTCTAAGAACATTTCTTGATTAATCGCTGTTTTATCGTTTCGTTTCTCCAATGTACGTATTTCACCTTGTAGACACACTTTCTCTGTTGCCTTTTGCAGAAATTCATCTAGCGTATCCCATGTTGGCCGCAGATCATCTATAAGCATCATTGCTGAAGGATCATTCCGCTTCAGTACCTTTAACAATGGCTGAATGAGCCGCATATGCCGATTTGCAACATCCTTAAGAACGCTGACTGTAATTCGTTCCTTTTCATCTCCGTACATAATAACTTCCCATTGAGAGAGCATATACAATTTCACTGCAATATCCACAATACCCTGTGATAGTTCATACATTGTCTTCTTAATTGGCTCACTAAGCTTTGTCGGATTTGACGTCCATTGAAAGCGCCAAAGCCGCTCAATGAAGTAATCCCACTCCTCTCCATCTGTTAATCGATCCATAATCAAGTCACCTTGACCAGTACTTCTGCGTGCCTGGCTGAAAGAACCGGATAGCAGTTTCATTGCCTTAAAAGTGCCAATAAGAATCACCGGAACACCTATCGTATTAATTAGTTGAGTAAAATAGTTTAACATTCGCTCGGCTCCGCCACTCTTCATAAAGCTTAGATTTTGAATTTCGTCGATGACCAACGCGCCGAGTCCATGTAAGGTTGAGATATGCGCCATGATTGGAATCAATATATCCACGGATGAGCCTTTAGAAGCGAACTTCCGAAAATAATCCGTAGCTAGGTGAGAATCAACCGCTTGAAAAAAATTTAAACATAACCCTCTTAGTGAGCCATCAAACGGACAGTTCAATTTTAACCAAACTAATTGCTTACGAATAAAGGGCTGCCCGTTATAGACAGAGTGATGAATCACCTGAGGGTACAACAACAAAGAGCTTTCAATAGCCGTAGTTTTCCCTTGACCGCTTACTCCTAAAATGGCAAACCCAGTTGCTGTAGAGCGTACTCCCGCTATATTTGCATCATCCATTCCAACTCCCGCATTCAATATTTCTTTAAAACCAATATGGAACTGCCGAATTGTTTCAGGAAAAAAAGGATTCCTCGCTTTATAGCCATGTCGCATTAATCTGGAAAGACGTTGCTCTACTAATAAATGAGAAGGCAATGGCTCTACGTAATCACAGATTTGCTGAACAAGATGGAGCCTTGTTTGACTCCCTAATTTCCTTTGCTCTTCGTTATAATCAGGGTATTTACCAACATGAATTGCAACGTGCTCTTCCTCAAAAATGGGAGGCAATGCTTCAATAAATGGGTTATCCTTGTAGCTGCTGATTACTTGTGGTTTGTACTTAGCTTCTTCCTGCTTACCAATTAAACTCGGAGTATAGTGATACATAAAATCCTCATTTACTTTCTTAGTCATTTTCTATCTTCCTCCTGGCAATAGATAAAATATCAAATTTGGACTTGGGTCTGTAAGTCTCTACCACTTGATTATTTGTATTTGCTTCATTTTCTTCCAGCTCGGCCTCTACTAATCTTTCTAGTTCAAAGCTCTGCTCTATTCTCAGCTTATCCCGCTCTATTTTCCTTCCAGGCTGAATATTCGCTTTCTTCTCCGTTTTAGTTAATGAATGATCACGTTGAATATCTGCCCTTTTTTCCGCCTGAGCTTTGATTTTTTCCAGCCTTGCGCTTAAACTGACTTCTTGTTGAAGTAGCGTAGATTTATATAAATTTTTCTGTAACTTTTCCTCAAAACGTTTCATTTCAATCTCCTCCAAGCTCAAATTAGAGAACCGAGAAGATTTATCTAACAAATGACACTTAATAAAGCTACGTCCATCCTTTACCTTCACATAGACATAGTTCATACAGCGCCTGTCGTAGGCTATTACTGTTTTTATCGATTTCCCTTGTACGAACCAGCCTTGTCTAGCGAGTTCTTCACAACCAAAAAACATCCCCTTAAGATAGATGCCTTCAGAACTTGCTGTTACCTCAGCTTCGGGCAAAACATTCAGCCTTACAATATCAAGAGGTACTTCCTGAAGGAAATGATCATGCGCGATGCCCCAGTTCCACAATTCTCTGGGAATCGGCCTAACTTGATCTTTCGATAGTGCTTTATCTAATGGATAGTGCTCCATATAGTGAAAATTGTTTCGATGTAAAATTAATTCAATCATCATCTTAGTAAAGTCTTTTAGCGTTAATTTGGCATCCAACACATAGTCTGGTCCTCCGCGCTTCATATACTCCTTTTTCACGGCACCAGGCATCCAAGGTTGCAACGTTAGATTCAATGTTCTGAACTGTTGCTCTACAATCCCCTTAAGGTCTGCCCGATATGGCGGCGCATTTTTCAGCTTAATTCCCAAAACCTTGCCCAACGAATCAGCATTTTTGCTCTCCATTTCCCCTCTGTCTGCAAAAAATTGCTGTGGCATATGGTGGCAAGGCCATTCGTCTGCCGTTATTTCAAGATCATACTGCGCACAGAATTCCACTTTGTTCATGCACGTGTTCTCAATAGCCATCATCATTCCCTGCCAAGATGGACCTTCTAAACCAACATACATTCCTGTGACTATGTGCGTCCAAACGTCGACAACAACATAGACTACCGGTCTGCCAATAATTTGATTCGAATCATCACCGCTGACTAAATACACATCTGCAACGGTAGCATCGATCTCGAATATTTGCCCCGGCCCCGTTGCTTTGAGAGTCTCCGATCCTAGTAAAGGTCTAAAATCACGATCAAAATTAACTTTTCCCTCTCGAGCAACTATTCTCTTTTGCCGGGTGAATCTAGTACGAATGTGGTAGCGTAATTGAGCAATGCTTGGAATCTTGTGGTAAGGTGGAATAATAGGAACCTCAACCCCATGCTCGATTTTGGTTTCGATGCCGTAACATTCTTTTAACATTTCAATGTACGTATGCTTGACGGAATCCCTTCTATTCACTTTTAAGTAGATCGTTCTAGTGTACTTGTCGAAATTCTTTCTTGTATCCTCATTTACTAAAACACCATTTAACTCTGGCGCAATAATAGTTGTGATCCTCTTTCGCCCCATCTTTTGGGTAGGATTTTTTTTCTTATTGGGCCCTCCACAATTTCTATAGCGGGGAAGCAGAGCATTTATCTTTTTGCCTCCCATCCAGTAATATCGCAGGTACTTATAAATAAACTTTTTCCCTTTATTTTTCCGCTTACAAACATCCTTAATCATTTGAAAACGTTCACTCTTAGCATAGATACTTGGCTCTCGATCTACGATGTCAGAAATACACGACCAGGCATGATCCCTAACTTCGATTTCTTTGGGAGTTAATTTCTCCTCAGGTATCATGAACTTGGCATAGGGATCATAGGGTAACTTCATAATCTTGCCTGCATCCAATTCATTTTGGAGTTCTGAAAGATGACCCCATTTGGGAAGTCCGTTTTTGTCAATAATGGAAATCGTAATAACAGTATCTTGTTTGCGATCCATCCAAAGGATTCTCTCACAACTCTGTAGCTTCCCATCTAGAGATTCACTTTTCAGAACGTTATTAACAAATAAACTCAAGCAAGCCCACCTCGAATCGAATAATTATTTTCTTTGATTATTAAAGGATCCAAGGTTGCTTTTACCCGTTGCTTCATATCAATGACCCAAAAACGATTTGCAATTAGGTGCTTCACAATTTGAATACAAGTTCCCTTGGGCAGAGCGTACTGCTCATCCATAGCCAGAGTTACTTTGGCCAGAGGGACATCCATCTGTTTGAGTGCTTGATAAAGAACTAATTGCATTTTGTTCACCATATCTCTGTTAATATGACCTAGACAACTAAGTGACTTAGCAGTATGTATCCATTCGACATTTTTGACCAAATCATAATTAATTTGTTGCTCAGTGATTAATGACCATTCAATCCCCATGTCCTTAAAGAAATGTTTCTCTATTTGCAATTTTTCAAGTGTTCGTCTGTTCAATTTATTGATTGGCTTGATCGAGTGTGCGATAAAACCTATATCCTCTCCTTTTCTGACCGTAAGCAACATATCTGTTGTCATTACGATCGGATGCTTAGTCTTAGGATCAATTGGATGACGTATACCTAGCTTCTCTGAAATAAATAATGTCTTCTCTAATGGCAACAATGGAAACTGCTCCCTAATATCAATAACTGCTTCCGACCATTCCAGCTGATAATGATGCGCCAATTCAAAATGCTCTGATAAATAATGATGAAGTCGCCCACTCTTCCATCCCGGTATTCTTGTTACAATACCTGTTGACGGGACATCATGAATCGTGAGCCATGGCTTATAATCAGCGAAGTGTCCCGATCCTCGTCCTTCCCTTAGTCTTCTCGCTATCGATGCTTTAGTAGTTCTTGTTCTAGTTTTAGACATTGGCCCTCCTTGTAAATATTTATTTAACTCATTTAAAATAAAGTAAATTTTTATTTAACAAAAATAATATACGAATAACATTTAACTTGTCAATTGCAATTGTGAAAATTCACTCAACTATGTTACTATCCCACCAGGATTCCATATGTATTCAGCTTTATGAATAGCTAATTAAATATTAATTAACTAGATAATTGAATAATTATATAATTAATTTTATTATAATATATAATGAATAAAAAGGTCGGAGGTTTTGTGTATGTCTGAAATCGGAGAAAGAATTAGGGATTTGAGAATAAAGCTGGAGTGGACACAAGATCTTCTCGCTCAAAAGATTGGTACTTCTAAGTATGTAATATCTAACTGGGAACGGGGGATTGCAAATCCAGATCACAAACAAATTGTTCTTTTATGCAACTCCCTAAATGTGTCCGCTGATTATTTACTCGGAATTATAGACGTAGCAGCTCCTTATTATCAGGACTCATTTGGCCAATTGAGCTTATTCCCTCAAGTCGATTACTCTTTTGTCAAGGAAGCTTCATGGGATTTGTTAAAACTAATTGATTCCGGAATAGTATTGATTATCAACAACAAAGTGATAACCAACCAAGATAAACGCCTTCTTAACGAAATAATTTCATCAATCTTCAATAGACTTCAAGAGGTCACTAGAGAAACAGAGGAAAGAACGAAAATATTGCTTAATACACAAATTTCGGATGAGCCTACCTCGGACAACTCATTATTGTAGTTTCCTACGATGCCTTCGATACTCTTTTAATGCTCTAATAATTTCGTAATATGCTTCAAGATCTTCGCTATTAACCGACTTAATTTCAATAGGACGGCAGGTAATCATTTCATTGTCATGTTGGATAAAATAAAATTCATTACAAAACGGGTATTGGAAGGCTATTACTCCCCATTCCCCTTCTATTATTGCTCTCTCAAACCAGCCATCTCTAATAGCTAAGGAACACGAATATAGTTTTTCATTAACCTGAATCCCCCGTCCTGTTACTTTTGCATCTCTTTTATTGTATTGTTGCATTCAATCACTCCGATAATCGTTATGCTATTATTTTTATCCGTTTATCGATATTTTAAACATTTTGATTTTTAATTTATCAGTTTTAAGTTCTATCATCAATTGAGACAAAAACATCTTTATTTAAACTGTTTTTACAGGATATATTGAGACAATTTTAAAGGAAGGATATTCCATGAGAGTACATATTGTATGGAGAAAATAAAGTATTAGACTTGGGTAGTTGATTTAGCGGGGTTTTTGAATCGAAGAATCGTCAGCTTTTGCGTAATAAGTTTTAGACTGAGGCATTAATATAAAGCAGCGGCAGCCAAAGACAAGAAAATAAAGTCTGATATGCTCCCCATACGGTTGACAGGTGAAATAATAAAAGCCTGTCTACTGTGAGGGGAGCCTTTTCATGTCTAGAGAGAAATATAACAATTTTGATAAATTCACCATCCTCGAAGAGGTGTCGAACGGGGAGATTGGTTTTCTAGAAGCTGCGAAGAAGTATGGAATTAACAAAACGATTTTAATGAAATGGCAACGTCGATACAAGACACATGGATATGAAGGGCTGGAGCGTCCTACACATCTGCAAAAGTACAGTGCTAAGCTTAAGCACGAGGCGGTAAAAGACTACCTTGAGGGAGGCTTGCCTCAGTACCAGATCATAGATAAATACAAAATTTCAAGTATGAGGATGCTCTTCAATTGGATTAACAAGTATAATGGTCATAGCAGCTTAACAGCCAATAAAGGAGAAGCAACAGTTATGACAAAAGGGCACACTACGACTTGGCAAGAACAGATCGAAATCGTCCAGTACGGTCTGACCAATCAATGTGATTACCAAAAGACAACTGGACAGTTTGAGGTCTCCTACAGCAAGTATACCAATGGGTAAAGAAGTTCGAATGTGGCGGCCAGGATGCCTTAAATGATGGCCAGGGGAGAAAGAACGCCCCGGAAACGCTAACGGAGGCTGACCAGCAGAAACTCAAGATGAAGCAGATGGAGTGCGAAATGGAGCGACTACGGGCAGAAAATGTATTTTTAAAAATGTTAGAGGAAATAGAAAGAAGGCGACGCTAAATCAAACACGGCAGGAAACGATTTACCTTGCCATTCAAGCACTTCAAAAGGACGCGCCTACTAGCCTACTAGCATTCAACTTCTATGCGAAATTGCAGGAATTGCACGCTCAAGCTATTACAAATGGCTAAATCGCAAACCCCGTTCTCGTGAGCATGAGAATGAGCAGCTGATTCAAGTGATGATGACCATCTATGAGAAAGTGGAGCGCATCTTTGGGTACCGTCAGTTAACTCTGCATATGCGCAGACAAACCGGAAAAACCATTAACCATAAGCGCATAAAGCGGCTAATGAAGGTCATGGGAATTCAGTCCGTTATTCGAGAAGGAAGAGGAAAAAGTATGCCAACGCCACTCCACAACAGGTCGCGGAGAACGTCCTAAACCGCAACTTCCATGCGGATACGCCGAATGCAAAGTGGCTCACCGATGTAACAGAATTCAAGTATGGCAATGGTCAGAAAGCGTATTTAAGCGCTATTCTCAATCTCCATGATAAATCCATCGTATCCTATATATTAGGGCATTCAAATAACAATCCACTTGAATTCAAAACGTTGAAACTCGCCTTGCAAGCAGCTCCAGAAAGTAGTCCTATGCTTCATAGCGATAGAGGCTACCAAGTAACACTTCATTGGGCTTTAACAAGCTTCTGGATGGCAACAAAATGGTTCAAACTATGTCCCGGGTTGGGCGATGCATTGATAACGGTCCAATGGAATCCTTCTGGGGGACCTTAAAATGCGAGAAGTATTATTTGCACAAGTACCCTACTTTTGAAGAGCTTAAAAAAGCCATTGAAGCCTACATTCACTTTTACAATTACGAACGGTTACAAGCAAAATTAAACGGCCTTAGTCCAATGGAATTTAGGACCAAGGCCGCTTAAATGATTTCGTTTATTTATACTGTCTACTTGACAGGGTGCAGTTCAGTCCTAGACTGCCGCTGTTCTTGTTCAACTAACGTTCACAGTTAGCGTAATGATCTTAAGTGACCGAAGGGTTATCCGCCTGGTACTCTTACTAGAGAACTATCGGGTCGCTTGCAGCGTGAATATGGTGTTACGAGATGGAATCTGTGGAAGCAACCAAATCAATTCCCAATATCATAGAAACCAATAGAGCAAATTTATTTATATCATTAACTGGAATAAACTTCACCAAATCCTGAAAATTATCTTTTGCCTTCTCTAGATTTCCTGATATAGGCAACAATTTAATACTATGCTTTAAGGATACCATATCATAATTAAGTGTTTCTGCTTCCTCTCTAGAAATCAAATTATCACTATAACTTTTTTCTATGAACTGAAAGCACTCATTGTCTTGACCATTCTTCAAGTATGCCATTGTTAGCTTTCTTATAACTAAGTATGATTTATCGTATTCTAAATATTTATTCAGTATTTGTATTCGATATTTAGGTGGTAATACACTTAATATTGTTGGTGCCCATTTACTTGGTCCATTATTATGAAAACCATTTACCTTGAAAAATGATACGAACATCTCAATTGAGAAATTCGATACAGCCTCCAATGAAATTTCAATATTATTTTCAGTAATATTGGCTTCTAAACCTTCATGAACGGCCTTATTTCCTATTTTCTTTGCACCAATTAAATCTGTTACAACTTTGTTATTAAGAAAAGTTTTGGAAGCTAATAACTTTTCGTGTAAATCATACCTACCCCATTTTTCTTTAATATGTGACTCAACAAATTCATATATCATTAAATTAGCAATTTTCTCAAGACATATTCTAATATCTAAACTTCTATAATACGTCTCATTTTGTGAAGTCATTGCCTTTTTGAAATAACTTGCTGCAATGGGCACAATTAGTGGTATCTCTTTATTCATTATATTTCCTCCATTAATATCCTTTACATTTCCCCTACTATACTAATAGATTCTTTCGCATAACAGTTTTTCACGAACTTCGCAGATACAAAAGATATAATTAGTATAATCGGCTATAAAAATGGCGGGCAATTTATTTGTAACTATCCTGCCCGTTAGCATAATGAAGCATCCTCAGTCTAATTACTTTATTTTCTGAGTTAATCAAGAGCTAAATATAAAAAATCAGATAAAATAAAGAGTTCTACATATTATACATGACTAATATGTGGAACCCTTTAAGCTTAACTATTTTTCCCCGTTAGTCACTCATGCGGACAATCAGGGTTTCCCAGAAAACGCCATGTATTATTCAAACCTTTCCCTCCGACCGGCTCAGCGTCCCGACCAGCTCTACAAAGTGGCGCCCACGCTCTTCAAAGTTGTGGTATTGGTCAAACGCAGTGCAAGCAGGGCTCAGTAGCACCGTGTCTCCCGGTGTGGCCAGCTTGTGCGCCTGCACCACGGCCTCGACCATGTCTTCGCAATGAAAAATAGGCGGGCAATTTGGCACTCTGCGCGCTGCATCCTCGATTTGACTGGCCGCTTCACCGATCAACAACAAAACCTTGACATGATCAGGCAGTAGCCTCACCATCTCGTCAAACGGTACCTTCTTATCTCTCCCTCCGGCGATCAGCAGCACTCGGCCCACGTGCGCGTGTAGCGTGGCGATGGTACGGGTGGGGCTAGAACCGATTGAATTGTTGTAGTAATGCACGCCATCCACAGTTGCCACCCACTGGTTTCGGTGCTCCACGCCGACAAAGGTGCGTACCGTCTCCAGAATTGCCTCGTCCGGCACGGTCCCTCTCACAGCGGTCATGGCAGCCATAACGTTTTCCACGTTATACCACCCCGGTAAACGAATATCACGGATAGGTACCAGACCATCGATTACTCCATCGCGGACTGTGTGCCCGCCGAAATACTTGGTCCGCCCCCGCCCGCGCAGTGTTGCTGTCGTCGGGTTGTTGCCGTTAAGGACGGCAAGGTCGTCAGCACTCTGAAAATCCAGCAAGCGGCGCTTGACAGCGCTATATTCATTCATGTCGCGGTGCCAGTCGAGGTGATTGGGCGAGAGGTTGGTAATGACCGCCACATGGGGAGAGCGCGTCATGTCCATCAGCTGGAAGCTGGATAGCTCGACCGCACATGCGTCCAGCGGCGACATCTCGCCCGCGCGCGTCAGCAGCGGTGTGCCAATGTTACCGCCCAGATGTACCGTATGCCCCCCGTTTGCCAGCATGTCTGCAATTAACGATGTGGTAGTGGTCTTACCATCTGAACCAGTCACACCGAAAACGGGACAAGGACACAACGCAAAGAACTCCTCCATCTCACTGGTCACACGGCTGCCGTCAGCGCGGGCCGAGTCCAGCGCCGGATGGTCTGGGCGCATGCCCGGAGTACGGAACACAATATCTCCCCCAACCTGATCCAGGTAATTCTCCCCTAGGCACAACCCGACGCCTAGATCGTCCCACTCCTCCCCGGTCGCGAACGGTGACGCGCTCTCCTGCTGAGCACAGCATGCGGATCAGCGGTGAGTTGCTGACGCCAGCGCCGATGATGGTCACGTACCGACCGGCCAGCGATTGGATATAGGTGTCAAAAGCAGGATTCATAAGCACCTCTACTTAGAGAATGTCATTAAATCAAATATACCACATATTGGTACCATTCTGCCTACCCGTTAGCCATTCATGCAGTGCAATAATCAGCGCTCACCACAGAGGATGAATTTTCATGGTAGTTGAATAGGGTAATAGACAATCTCTCAAATACCTTTGATAGATTTCCGCATAGGACAACTTAAGTTGTTCTCGCAACTTATTATTTTCTTTTTCGAGCTTCTTCATCTTACGTTTTAGCGAAGCAACGATCATTCAGAATTACTTCTTGTACTCTCACATCGGCACTCCCTTCTAAACATTAGTTCCCTTATATACTAGATAATTTATACTTACCTTAAAATCTATAGTTTATCTTTTTATTAAAACAAAAATAGAGGATATTAGCTCATATAATGAACTAACTATCCTCTATTTACGATACTCTATTTAACTCAGTCTACAACTTTATTTTCCAAGTCTCACACTTTATTTTTCAGTCTATATAAGTTGAACGAAAGAAACTAACAATCAAAGACGAACACATAGGCGATCAATGATTACATGAGGATGCTTCATTATTTCTTCCATGAATTTCCTGACACGCAGTCGAATTTGAGCAACAGTGGAATAAAACACATTGTTGATCACGCTGGATTTAAGCCATTGCCAGAGTCCTTCCACAATGTTCAACTGAGGACTGTAAGGTGGCAGAAACACGAGTTCAAGCCGATCTCTCTGTTCGTTCAGAAAAGGTTGTAACAGCTTCGCATGATGAATTCGAGCGTTGTCTAATACGATGACGATGTTCCCCGCTGGATAGGCACCCAGGACCTTCTGTAGAAAGATCAAAAAGGTTTCGGCGGTATAGTGTTCGTCTTCTTGCCAAACGATTCGTCCCGTTTCATAGTCAAGTGTCGCGAGTAGTTTGACCCCGCGATGTTTACCTGTGGTTGGAATGATTCGTTGCTTTCCGCGAAGAAACCAGGTTTTCTGAATCGCTTGATAATCCCGAATCATCGATTCATCCTCGAACAGCAGGTGATCAATCTCGTCGTTCAGTACCTTTTTTTCAAGTCAGGAAAGGTCGTTTCGGCAAATTGGCGTTGCTTTTCGGGATCTGCTGCCGCGAGCGTGTAGGTTGGTTTTGTATAGCTAAGCCCTAATCGTTCCATGACCTTGGAAACGCCACGAAGCGAGTAGCGGTGGCCCCATTCTCGTTCCACATACGCAGAAATAAGCTCAAGCGTCCAATTATGCTTGGCCGTAAAGCCGACCTCATCGGGAACCGAATAGGCGATGGTTTGTATCAATTGTTCTTGCTGTTCCTTCGTTAACCGAGTAGGTGCGCCAGATGAGTGCTTGAACTGCAAGGCTGCCAATCCACCATTTTCATAGGTATGAATGTAACTGCTCACCGTCATTCGATTTCGATTTAGAATGTCAGCAATCGCTGACATCGAAGTACCCTTTAAGTATAAATAAATGGCTTGGTAGCGTTCATACATCCGCCGCTCTTTCGCTTGTTTCATAGCTACTGTTACTTTTTCCAGTTCGGTATGCTTGTCCATGTCAGTCCCCACTTGTCTGTATATTGATCTGTTTCTTATTCGACAAATGGTTCTTTTTTCCTTGCCAAGGTTTGCTAAGAACTTTGATTCAACTTATATAGTACTTTATTTTCTTTTCACATTTAAAATTTATCTACTCTACGATCATTCTTTAATTCAATAATTTCTACAATTTCCCGCTGGTCTCGAGCAGACAACTTCCTGAAGCAGATAATTAGACTGTTCTCCACCTGATTAAGCTCCCCCACCACTTCTTTGTGTTCGTCCTGGCTTGCCATATCTCCGAATAAAAGCCATGTGGCGTGTACGTTAAACTCCTTTATAATTGCTAATAATGTCTCTAGTGACGGATTGTATTTGTTTTGCTCTAATTCACTTAGAGTTCCTTGAGACACACCAACACGATTAGAAAATTCCATTTGATTCATCTGATTTTTCTTTCTAATTTCACGTATTCTCTCTCCAAGCATTGGTGACAACCCCCTTTATATAAAAAAGCCCCGATGATCTAAACAAAGCATCATCGGGACTGTTCAAGCGGTTCCATACTTTTGTCACTAGTTCCACACTTTTAACATAGGTTCCAGACTTTTTTTACTGGTTCCACACTTTTTTATCACCAGACAAAAAGGGAAAATTATTACTCTCCCCTACTCCACCGTCACACTCTTCGCTAAATTTCTCGGTTTATCAACATCATGTCCGAGCGCAAGCGACGCGTAGTAAGAGATCAATTGCAGCGGTACTACGGACAGGGCAGCTGTCAGAATCGGCAGTGTGCGCGGGATCGAGAACAACGTATCGACCGATTTGCTCACTTCTTCTTCATAGCCAACATTGCCAATACCGAGCACATTTGCACCACGCGCTTTCACTTCTTTAATGTTGCTCAATGTTTTCTCGTACAGCTCTTCCTGCGTGACCAATGCGATAACGGGAACGCCTTCTTCGATCAGCGCCAACGTACCGTGCTTCAGCTCGCCAGCTGGGTAAGCTTCCGAGTGAATATACGATATTTCTTTCAGCTTCAGCGAGCCTTCCAGCGCCACAGGATAGTCAATGCCGCGGCCAATAAAGAACAGGCTCGGATGCGAGGAGATCGATTCAGCGATATCGCGCAACACCGGCGCTTGCTCCAAAATGCTTTCCACTTGCTCAGGAAGCTCTTGCATCGCAGCAAGGATTTCGCTCACCTCAGCTGTATTTTTAGTTCCCAATGTATCTGCAAAGTACAAGCTGAGAAGGTAGAATACTACGAGCTGCGACGTGTAAGCTTTTGTCGAAGCAACCGCAATTTCCGGTCCTGCCAACGTTACCAATACATCATCCGCTTCGCGGGCAATCGAGCTGCCCACTACGTTCGTAATCGCCAGTACGTGAGCACCATTGCGCTTCGCTTCACGCAAAGCAGCAAGCGTATCCGCTGTCTCACCGGATTGGCTGACTACAATAACGAGCGTATCCGGCGTAATGATTGGCGAGCGGTAACGGTATTCCGAAGCTACATCCGTTTCAACCGGAATGCGGGCAATGGACTCAATAACCGTTTTACCAACAAGGCCAGCATGGTAAGCTGTTCCGCAAGCAACGATATGCACTTTACGAATCGTTTTAATATAATCCTTCGTCATCGTCAGCTCAGATAGCTGTACCGATTTGCCATCGTCTGCAACGCGGCCGAGCATTGTGTCGCGGTATGCTTTTGGCTGCTCATAAATTTCTTTCAGCATAAAATGATCAAATCCGGCTTTTTCTGCGGTTACCAGATCCCAGTCGACATGGAATATTTCCTTGGAAATAGCTGCGCCTTCTGTCGTCATCAATTCGACACCATCACGTGTCAAAATAGCCATTTCGCCGTCGTCCAAAATATAAACGTCACGCGTATGCTCCAAAATCGCTGGAATATCCGAGCCAATGAAGTTTTCGCCTTTGCCTACGCCAATTACAAGCGGGCTTGCAAAACGAACCGCTACCAGCTTCTCCGGTTCAAACTCCGTCAATACGCCAAGCGCGAACGCTCCGCGCATACGTTTAACCGCACGCTGCACCGCTTCAATGATGTTGCCGTCATACTCATCAGCTACGAGATGCGAGATCACTTCTGTATCCGTCTCCGATACGAATACATGACCCTTCACAGTCAATTCATCCTTCAGATCCAAGTAGTTCTCAATGATGCCATTGTGAACGACCGAAAATTTAGCCGAATTGTCCGTATGCGGATGCGAGTTCACATCAGATGGCTTGCCATGAGTCGCCCAGCGTGTATGCCCAATGCCCACGGAACCGTGCAAAGGCTCGCCTTGCAGCTTGCCTTCAAGATTCGCAAGACGTCCTTTTGCCTTGGATACTTCAAGACCGTTGTCCGTGAATACAGCAATGCCTGCCGAGTCATAGCCGCGGTACTCCAGCTTTTTCAGCCCTTCGATCAAAATTGCCTGCGAGTCACGTTTACCAATATATCCTACAATTCCACACATAATTTAATAGACCTCCGTTATAGGTATAATGCCCTTATGACGGATGCCTGCCTATATGCGGCACAGGCGCTATTCGGTTGTCACAAATTCAGCTTTAGCTTTTGTACAAAGAAGTTGTGTAACCCTCTGCCCGTACCAGCCCCACAGGCGGCACCATAGACATACGGGAATAAAAGTTCAATTATTTCGTCTGTTGATGCCTGCTGAACGTTTGTATGAATGGTCGCCCAATCATTTTGCGTCTCAGCTTTCGGTTGGCATGCTATAACCGGGAGGCCCCCGCCGAACATTTCGAACACCTCCACCTCGTCAGCTTCCCGTATGATCGCCCCGACTGCTTCCATAACCAACTGTCTGCACATCCATCCTGCAGCCCATTCATCGGTTACGTAGAGCGTCGAAACGAATCATCACGCAAGCTCTGGCGCTTATATTGCAGTATAACCTCGATCCTCGCTTTCCTTCTGGAATGAAATCATAATCTCTATTGTATTCATTTTCAGGCAAATATGCAACAACATCGGGCTCGTATCCATTCATAAGCAGCTATACCCACCGATTGCCACCACTGCCTATTTCATTCTATGTCTCAAAAAGCGTATCGGTGCCTAGCCGCCGGCATTCTGCCAATCCTCTCAGCCTGTGCTGAAGCTTTAGCGCACATGCTTATATTGAATCGCCGAATGCAAGCGGCATTAATCATTTAGGGCACCAATCTTTTATATCGCTTAACATTACTGACGTTTATAATTGCTAACCTTAAAAATAAGTCCCGTTTAAGATTACTGCTATTAATATGAATTTCCTTCGACGTTTTCGGTCGTTAACGTGTACTATCGTTTACGATTGCTGCCGCTAAATACTCAGACCATTAATGATTAACCGAGTTCTTTTTTCACCACATCAACAATCTTTGCGACGTATGCTTCAACCTGATCCTTGTCTGGGCCTTCTGCCATGACGCGAATAAGCGATTCCGTACCTGATGGACGAACCAGCACACGGCCGTTGTCGCCAAGCTCACGGGACACTTCTTCCGCTGCTGCTTCAATCGCTTGGTTGCCCAGGTATTTGCTCTTGTCTTCCACGCGTACGTTAACGAGCACTTGCGGGAACTTGCGCATAATGGTTTTCAGCTCGCTGAGCTTACGGCCGGAAGCTTTAATCGTATCAACCAGCTGCAAAGCGGTCAGAATGCCGTCACCCGTCGTAATATAATCTAGAAAAATAACATGGCCGGACTGCTCGCCGCCCAGATTGAAGCCGCCGCGACGCATTTCTTCCATCACGTAGCGGTCGCCAACAGCGGTTTGTGCGGTTTGCAGGCCTAGCTGCCCCGCAGCCTTGAAGAAGCCAATGTTCGCCATAACCGTCGTAACGACCGTGTCATGCTTCAGCTTTCCAGCCTGTTTCATTGCATCGCCAATGATGCACAAAATATAATCGCCATCGACCTCTTCGCCTTGATCATCAATGGCGATCAGGCGGTCGGCATCGCCGTCAAAGGATAATCCCAGATCCGCTTTATGCGCCAGCACCTGCTCACGCAAATATTCCGGATGCGTCGAACCGACGCCCGCATTAATGTTGCGGCCATCCGGCTCCGCCCCTACCGTAATGATTTCCGCGCCAAGCTCGCGGAATACAGCAGGTGCCAGCTCATAGGCGGAGCCGTTGGCGCAGTCGAGCACGATTTTAAGGCCGCTGAAGCCACCTGTAATCGTCGTTTTCAAAAAGTCCAGATAACGTTTCTTCGCCGAGTCATCGTCGGTTACAGTGCCAATGTCGCCGCCTACAGGGCGCGGCAGTTCATCCTGCTCCGCATCAATCAGCTGCTCAATGCGAATTTCCGTCTCATCCGACAGCTTGAAGCCGTCGCCCGCGAAAAACTTTATGCCATTGTCCTCAACCGGATTATGCGAAGCGGAAATCATCACACCCGCATCCGCCTTGAGCTCACGCGTGATATAAGCGACTGCTGGCGTAGATATAACGCCTAGACGAACCACGCTTGCGCCGATGGACAGCAAACCAGCGATTAGCGCCGATTCCAGCATGGGGCCGGAAATACGCGTATCCCGTCCGATAACGACGACCGGCTTATCTGCCTCTCCCGTTAATACAAATCCGCCGCAGCGGCCAATTTTATAAGCAAGCTCTGGTGTCAGTTCCTGATTCGCGACACCGCGCACGCCATCTGTACCAAAATATTTCCCCATTATCGTTCTAGCCCCTTTTATGATGTCGATATTGGCTGAACCAGCCAAATATTTGTTGCTGCTCTTTACATTACATTAGCCATTTGCATTTGTGGCGCTGCCATTGCTCGGCTCGCCGCCACCAGCATTCGTAGCTCCAGTGCCTTCATTGCCGCCATCGTTTCCCGCTCCAGCGCTAGGCGTGCTCTCTCCACTATCCGGCGTTGCCGATGGCTCAGGCGTCGGACTCGGCTCTGGTTCGGTCGTACCACCACTTGCATCTGGATCTGCCGTTACCGGATCAGACTTCTCACCAATAACTACCGTTGCGCTAAATGCCGCTTCTTCGTTAGTTACGGTCACAAAACGCGGCACTGTTGTCGTGAGCTTGATCGTGTGCGTGCCTGCCTTTAGCCCCTGCAAATCAGCTGTCAGCTGCAAATCCTTGTCGCTAATCGCCGATAGCACATCTGGCGCACCGTGAATATTCAGGCTCGCCTCGCCGCTCTGCGGCTTGCTGATTTCGGCGAAAAGACCCTCGCCAACGTTCGTTAGCTGAATCGCTCTCGTCAAAGTCAGCGATTCCCATGAAACGACATTAACCTCAACATTAATTTCAGCAGGCTCAACGAGCACGATGCCGTCCAGCTTCGTTACTTTCGCCTTCACTGTGCCCGACTGCTCTACAGCTCCAAGATCAATCGTCACCCCATTATATACTTCGAGGGCATCAAGCGTTTTCTGATCCGCATAAACGGCAACCTTGTCGATTTCCGGTTTAATCGAAGCAATGCTTAAACCTTCCGGCAAGCTGCCTGTGTAGCTGATCTGGAGCGGAACCATCTTGATTGGCGGAGTGACGGGAACCTCCACATCAACGATCTTCGGATTGGTAATGGCATGCTCCATCACTTTACCTTCCGTATCATAAACAACAACACTCGCCTTTTTATCCTCAACCGTTGATTTGGCGCCTTCCACACTAACAGTCGCGCTGACCGAACCGACATATTCCATTTCATCCTTCGGAAGCGTCACTTTAACGGACGCGGCTGTCTCTTTGCCCACCAATAATGGTGTGCCGACAATATAGCCGCTTGAAGGCGTGCCTGAAGTCTTCAGCCCGAGATCAAAGGACCTCGTCTGAATTTCTTCGATATCTACCTTCACCGTGCGCTGTGAAATTTCCAGCAAGGTGACGCCGCTCGGCATCGTATACGTTAACGGCACAACATGCTCGCCTGTTCCGAGGCCCGATAAATCGGCCGTAATAATATAATCCTCGTCTTTGGCGGTCAGCAGCTTGGAACGGCGGCCCTCCACCATAATTCTTACAACGGTCGGCTCCATCTGCACGAGCGAATATTTGGTTTCATCCAGCCCAGTTGGAATAATTTGCGCAGCCTCAATAATTTTTTTATCTGTATTGGAGGTCACCGCAGCAGGAGTCGATTCCGGATCGAAATGCACAACTGCCCACAGCAGCAGCGCAATGACAATCGAAATAATTTTAATCGCTGTCGGATGACTAAGCCATTTATCCATCCTGGCCTCCTTTCCGCTTCCAGAACGCGAACGTAGAGCGTTCCTTCGTGCGTCCATTCGTCTTCGGAGTCAGCTCCTCGAACAGCTTCGAGATTAGCGATTCTTCTTTAATATCACGAACAATCATGCCGTTGAGCGCCAATGAAACTTGTCCTGTTTCTTCTGACACCACAACCGATATCGCATCACTAACCTCGCTGACGCCGATTGCCGCACGATGGCGGGTACCTAGCTCTTTGCTTATAAAAGGATTTTCAGACAGCGGCAAATAACAGCCTGCCGCCATAATTTGATTACCCCGAATAATAACCGCTCCATCATGCAGCGGCGTATTTGGCGTAAAAATATTGTTCAGCAGCTCGGAAGTTATTCGCGACTCCATCTGGACACCTGATTCAATCAGTTCATTAACGCCAGTCGTCCGTTCAAAAACGATGAGCGCGCCGATTTTGCGGTTCGCCATAAACTGGACAGCCTTCATCACTTCATCAATTTGCTCATTGACAACATCCTTGTCCATAAAGGACGAGCTGACGAACAGCTTCCCGCGTCCCACCTGCTCCAGCACCCGCCTAAGCTCCGGCTGAAAAATGATGAGCACCGAAACGACGCCAAAGGTGAACATTTGGTTCATAACCCATTTGAGCGTATATAAATTGAACCACGTGCTAATTGCCCATACAGCAATAAGCACAAGGATTCCTTTCAAGAGCTGAACCGCCCTTGTCCCTTGTACAAGCAAAATGATTTTGTAAATAATATAGCTGACGATCCCGATATCAATGACATCCTTGATGCCGTTCTGCCAAGTCAAATCTGCAAAGTAACTCATGTATGAACCCCCAAACAACCGAGCACGTATCGCATGTATTTTTAATTACAACTTTATTATTTTCTATATTGGGTGTGGAAACTCCTTTATTTAAGGTGAAACAGCTGTCGACATCTTTTGGCGGTGCAGCGCGTTTCAGTCCGAGAAATATAGAGAAAGGATGAAACCATCCTATCCTTCCCTATATTTTCAAAAAAAACTGCCTTCCCGTCAGGAAGGCAGCCACCTAAGAAGCCAATCCGCTGAAAGTTGTCGTCACCTTATACCAGAACCAATCAAGCGCCTGATCAATGGTCCGGCTTTGTCCGGCAATATAACCGGTCGAAGCAAGATTCAAGGAACCGTCAATAACCGTTACATTGCCCTCGATTTCGCCTCTTACGTCAGCCATGCCATTTTCAACGATCAAATTTCCTTTAATATGCACACCTTCTGGAATTGTAACCGTGTTGCCGTCAATAACGACCTGATGCAGATCCTCGCCCGATACCACCAGCTTCGTATCATGTCCCCACATCGAGACGAAGCTGCCCAGCATGACCAATACAAAAACCGCTGCGACCGTTACGCCCGGGTACTTGTAAAGCAAACGCAAATACAGCGGACGAGTCTTCGCCTTCGGTTTCGGTATTTGGTCCAGAATAAGCTGCGTCAGCTTCTCGGAAGACTGTATATCGTAATGCGGGACCACTGCGGCATGCTCCAAGGCGGAAAAAGTCATCGCTTCCGTCTTCTCCAGCTGTTCGAACCGAGCGAGGCAAGCGGGACAAGTACTCATATGCCCCTTCAAATCCATCGTACCTTGTCTGGTCAGATCACCGTCAAAATAGTCGTGCATCATTCCGATGGCGACTTTGCATTCCATAGCAGCCAGTCCTTTCTTTCTTTTGCTCACATTAACGCTCTACTACAACTATAGGATACGTATCAAATCCGAAAGTGTTTCAAAATTTCGCGACAAGCTTTCGGCCTTTTTTATAGCTTGTACTCCAGCTTCTTGCGCAGAAACTCGCGCCCCCGATGTACCCTCGTCTTAATCGTCGTTACAGGGATATCCATGACCTCGCTAATTTCTTGAAGAGATAAATCCTCAATATACCGCAGCATCATCACCGTCTTGTATTTGGGTGGAAGCGAATCAATGGCCTGATGGATAATCCGCTGTGTCTCGGACAGCAGCGTCTCCGATTCAGGCGTACGATTGTCGCTTGGAATCATCGAATAACCATCGAGGCCCTCGTGATCCGTCGATTCCGCATCGAGTGAATACACAGGCTTGCGCTTGCGCAGCTTGTCGATACAAAGATTCGTCGCGATCCGATAAATCCAGGTGGAAAATTTCAAGGTTTCATCGTAACGCTCTAAATTTCTATACACTCGCATGAACGCTTCCTGCACGACATCTTCCGCCTCTTGACGGTTGCTCAGCATGCGGTACGCCATGTGAAAAAGCTTGTCCTGATAGAGCCCTACGAGCTCAGCAAATGCCCGCTGGTCGCCTTTTAACGATAATTTTGCAAGGCGGGCTTCCAATACATTCACTTCTACTCCTCCAAACTTTCCGTTTGAACGGATTGTTGCCGCGAGTGCTATTATGAATCAGCAATGCCTACTAAAACAAATATAACTCCTGCCGCGTCCTCTGCCCTTAAACTCTATAGAAAATCGTAATCCACATGGACTTAAAAAGCAAGATAATTGCGTAAGAAACATCCAATCTTTCCAACCTATGACGAAACAACACCGCTACCTTATTTGAATTATTATATACGTTTTCCACTATCTATGGCAAAAAAGCAGCTCTCAAGCTTTTCGCTTGATGCTGCTCTTGTCGGGCTCGTTACGAATGCGAATCGTACCGCACATCGTTCCCAGCCTTTTTATATGAAAAATATTATAAGGAATTTGTCATCAGCTTTTGAAGCACGCTTTGAATTTCGTTCGATGGAATAGCAAAACCAATGCCTTGCGCCTCCGCGCTTACCGCCGTATTAATGCCAATGACTTGACCGCTCGTATTCAGCAGCGGACCTCCCGAGTTGCCTGGGTTAATGGAGGCATCGGTCTGCAGCAAATGCTTATAATCCTTCGTGCCGCCATTTTCGTCTTGTACAGAAATTGGACGTTCTTTCGCGCTTAGCACACCAACCGTCATCGTGTGGTCGAAGCCATAAGGATTGCCGATGGCGATAACCCAGTCACCGATGGCTGTGCTATCCGAGTCGCCCAGCGACAGCATCGGGAATGCCGTCGTTCCGGTAATTTTCAGAACAGCCAGATCCAGATCGGCGCTGGAGCCAACAACCTTGGCCACAAACGGCTCATCATAACCTTCTACGGTTACCTTCACTTGGGAAGCCCCGCTAATGACATGCTCATTCGTTAAAATGTAACCATCGGACTGGAATATAAATCCCGTTCCGGAGCCGGTAAGCTGCAAATTGGAATCGTTAGTGCTGTTTTGGTCATTGGAGCCTGCATTTGGCTGCTGCTGCTGGCCGCTTTGCGGTACCTGCTGGCCGAAAAACTGCCAGTATTCCGAGCCGCGTCCGCTCGAGCGCGTCGCTTGGCCGTAGTTTTCGATTTTGACGACCGCTGGGGATGCCGCTGCATAAATGCTGGAAATTTGGCTGTCCACCGAGTTGGCGGCGGTTGTCAAGCCTGCGCTGTTCTCGCTGCCATTGCTGACGACACTGCCATTTGTCGCATTCACTGTAGCTACGCCGCCTGTAAACAAATTGCTGCGATCCGCCGTATACATAAAGCCGCCGATGACGACAGCCCCTGCCAGAAACGCGGCGAAAATGGACTTCAATGGCGAACGCTTCGCCAGCTTGGAGGAAGCCTCGTCCCCGCCCCTGCCTGCGCCGCTTTGCCCTTTATCCGTCATCGTCTGCAGCTCACCCAGCTGCTTCTCATACGAATGGCGCAAACTCGAAGGGGAGCGCTCTGCCTCGTAGATGTAGGAAGCTACTAGCGGAGCCGTCTGTTTTGCAGCCTCTTGGCCTGCAGCTGTTTCCTGCTGCGATACCGATGATACGAGTGGATCAGCTTGCTGGTGCGTTGCCTTGCTGCTATCCGCCTCCGTCTCCTTCGACGCCGAAGCCTCTTGCTGCGGTTCAGCAGCATTCTCATAACCATAAACCGTTTTGAAAACCTGCTCGCCCCCGGGCTTGCCACCTGCACTCGCTTGTCCGTCTTTGCTATCGCTCGATCCGGCTGTGTTCATGTCCTCCTGCTCGTTTCCTTGTCCTCCACCATTCACTTGATCCGCCATACGATCATCTCCCTGTCCATTCAAGCTGTTATTTGTTCCTCTATATTGGTTGTCCTCGCTCATCTTGATTGCCTCCTTCAAGTTTTACCGAGTAAAATTCATCACTTAAGCTAAGTATCGGGAAAATAACGATTCGTTCTTGTGCGTTCGATTGTATTCGGTCATTTCGCTTGCCTTCTATGTATACATCATGCAGGACGCACCTTAAATCAAACTTAAGTGAAATTTAAAGCAACATAAAACCTTTGAACCCCGACCATATATCGTGCTAAAAAGCTGTACAAGCGCATAATAAGGGCCACTGCTGCCGCTTGCCCCACCTTTTACAACGCAAAAAAAAGCCAAGCGAGGCAATAGCTGCCCTGCTTGGCTTTTCTATTCACGCCAGAATCTCGTGGCGTTTACTTATTTATTTTTCAAGCTCCGTATTCGTATTAGCCCGTGTTTCTCAGACCGGCTGCTATTCCGTTGATCGTGAGCAATACTTCACGAAGCAGCTCTGGATCATCCTCGTCCTTCGCCCGCAGTCCGCGGAGCTCCGTCAGAAGCTGAACCTGCATGTAGCTGAGCGGATCAACGTATGGATTACGGAGGCGAATCGATTCTTGAATAACCGGTACGTTATCCAAAATTTCCGTTTGGCCCGTAATGCTCAAAATCATTTGCGACGTCAGCGCATATTCCGACTCAATTTGCTGGAAAATACGATCGCGGATAGCCTCGTCGGAAATCATGCCCGCATATTCCTTCGCAATAATAAGATCGGCTTTCGCCAGTGCCATCTGCAGGTTGTCGATCAAAGAGCGGAAGAATGGGAAATGCTCATACATCGTTTTTAGCGTCTGCAGACGCTCTTCGCTTCCATCCACATATTGCTGGAGCGCTGTGCCGGCTGCATACCAGGCTGGCAGCAGATAACGGCTTTGCGTCCATGCGAATACCCATGGAATCGCACGCAAATCTTCAAAGCGGTCGCTGTTTTTCCGTTTGGACGGACGTGAGCCAATGTTCAGCTCGCCAACCTCTGGCAGCGGTGTCGATTCCTTGAAGTACGTGAGGAAATCCGGATCGCGGAAAATCAAATCCTGATATTTCTCCAGCGCCGTCTCGGAAATTGAGCGGGCGATTTCTTCCCACTCCGGCTCGGCCGTCTGGCCTTGCTCCGGATATTTCGCCAAGCGCGCAGCTGTAATCAGCGCCCAAGTCGCCTGCTCCAAGCTGCGATATGCGATGCCCTGCATCGAATAACGCGAGGAAAGCACTTCTCCTTGCTCGGTAATTTTGATGCCGCCGCCAACCGTATGCGGTGGCTGTGCCAAAATGCTGCGGTTCAGCGGCATGCCGCCGCGACCAAGTGCTCCGCCGCGTCCGTGGAAGAACTTCAGCTTAACGTCGTATTCGTTCGCCGCTGCTGTAATTTCCTTAAGAGCTACGCGCAGCTCCCAGTTTGCTGTAACCGCTCCGCCATCTTTATTGCTGTCGGAGTAACCCAGCATAATTTCATGCAGATCGCCGCGAGCCGCAACGGCTTGACGATAAATCGGCAGCTCGAACAACTGCTTCATAATAGCCGGAGCCGCATGAAGGTCGTCGATTGTCTCGAACAGTGGCACCGATTGAACAGAGCAGTGAACCGTGCCGTCGCGATCTTGACGGAACAAGCCAACTTCCTTCGAGAAGACCATGACTTCCAGCATGTCGCTGGCGCCCTGCGTCATACTGATCAGGTAGCTGGAAATGCAGTTCGGGCCAAACTCTTGCTTCGCACGGTAAGCCGTATGGTACACATCGAGGCATTCACGCGTTGCATCCGTATAATCCAAGTGGCTCGACGTCAATGGACGCGGGTCATTCAGCAGGCGATGCAGCAGCTCAACCTTTTCATCCTCATTCAATCCTGCATAATCAGGCGTAATGTTCATTTTCGCCAAAATTTCAGTCATCGCATTTTCATGCTCTTTGCTGTGCTGGCGAATATCCAGCGTCATCAAGTGGAAGCCGAACAGCTCTACCTGACGAACCAGCTTGCCGATATGCGTGTCTGCCACATAATCCGCGAAGTGATTGCGCAGGCTGCGGTCAATAATTTTTAAATCCTCCAGCAGCTCTTCCGGGCTGTTATAGCGCATAGCCGAGCCTTTGAGCGCCTCATTGCGCGTATTGGCGAGCTTCTCCAGCATAAAGCCAAGCTTGATGCGGTAAGGCTCCTTCGTGTTGCGCCACAGTTCTACGCATTTCAGCTCAACCTGCTCGCGGTCGCGGCGAATCGATTCAATCAATTCATCCGACACTTCCACAATATTCGTGCTAAAGCTGAGTTGGCCCATCAGCTCATTCAGCGTTTCTTCATACTTGCGAATTGCCAGCAGGCGGTGCATCGTCAGCGCTTCCCACGTCACCTTCGCGGTTACGGAAGGGTTGCCGTCACGGTCGCCGCCGATCCACGAGCCAAAACGGAGAAAGTCTGGCGCATGCCATTTTTCACCTGGATAATATTTCTCAAGACAGCGCTCCAGCTCTTCGTAGACAGCAGGCAGCACCTCGAACAACGTTTCATCAAAATAATACAAGCCGTTGCGAACTTCGTCGATAACCGTAGGCTTACGGTCGCGAAGCTCATCGCTTTGCCACAAAATAAGCACTTCATTCAGCAGCTTCTCGCGAAGCTTCTCCCGCTCACGATAAGTCAGCGTCGGATTATCAAGCTCCATGACATCTTCGGCAATCCGCTTGTGGATATCCAGTACCGCTCTGCGTGTAGCTTCCGTTGGATGTGCAGTCATAACAAGCTCCAGCGAAATGCCGCTCAGCATTTGCTGTACATCTTCCACTGCGATTTGACGTTCCTTCAGATCCGCTACAGCACTCTCAATGGAGCCGCGTTGAACGCCTTCCCCAGTGGAACGCTCATAATCGCGCTTGCGGCGAATACGGTGATTTTGTTCAGCAATGTTAACCAGTTGAAAATAAATCGCAAAGGCACGAATAACCTGGTGCCTAATTTCCGGGCTCAATGACGACACGGTCGTCTTGAATTGCGCGAATAGCTCCGGAATATATTCCGCTCGTAACGATTTGCTTGTTTCACGGATTTGCTCCACAATTTCAAGCAATTCCTTGCCGCCCTGGTGGACGAGCACTTCGCCGAGTATGTTGCCTAGAAACCGAACATCCCTACGCAGCAAATTGTTCGCTTGCTGGCGGCTTGCCGATAAATTCGTTGCAGCTTGTTCCGACATACTGAAATCCTCCTGTAGCGTGCCCTATAACGGACTCATTTTAACTATCTTACACTATACTACAAAATCCTTCACGGTTGAAGCCCCGCCATTTACCAAGATGTATGGTAGGCTGTCTATTATGCTCACAACTAAAAAGGGCGCATTAATCATAAAATGAGGAGATGATCTCCTGGATTTCCGCTAACGTCATACATTACCCCTGTATGATACAATTCTATCTCATTCATTTTTTATGGATAAATAGAATCTTTTTCACGCTGTATAAAAGATATAAAAAAAGAATAGTTGCCATTCACATGTATCTTTAGTTATGGTATAAAAAGGAAACTATCTCAATTTATCAAGAAATGAAGGAGATTTTCATAGTTCAGCTCTACTTGCCATTGCTGCTAATTATCGCAGCTATTTCTTTTATAACGGTTAAAGCTACGGCTAAAAAAGGCAGCTACCTGCGCCTGACCCATCATCAAATCGCCATTATCGCCTTCAGTTTGCTTCTTATGCTCATACAGTTGTATATCCCTTATCGGAATGCTGCATTTATGAGCGGTGCATTGCTGTCCTCGCTGCTGTCCACCGCCTTGGCCCTGCTCGCGGTATTCCTCATCTATTTTAGAAAAAATAAATGGGCCTACCTTTCTCTTGCTGTCGCTTGCGTATCGGGAATCATTTCTACCCATATAAAAATAAACTAGCGATCAGCACGCGTCAGCTTTTTGCCAGCTACAGGTATCTTATCTTCCAGCAAATAAACAATCCTTTATAGCCTCTTCAATCAGACAAACGCTACTAAAAAAGCTTCCATGGCTGAAACTCGCCATAGAAGCTTTCTGTTCATCGCTTCTCCATTGTCACTAATGATCGATGTATTGGGACTTAATCTGTATAGTATGGAGTTGTTATTCCAGATCTTATTCAATTAGAGTCTTTATTTTGTTATTTTTTCACTACTGAAACTAGCAAAAACATCGGACGGCGCATTTCCTCCTGCCAAGCCGAATGGCTAGCCAGCAGCTCCTTTGTCGGCTGCAGCTCCGAAAGCTGCTTAAGCTCGAATCCGGATTCAATCAACGCGTTCATGTAGGTCGAAACTGTACGATGGTATTTAACGACATCATGCTCCAGAAATCTGGACTGACGCTGGCCCTCCCTATGATAATCATCCAGCGGCCAATGCAGCTTTTCCCCTTCCGCCCCATAATGCCAATCCTGCCCGGCAAGCGCGGTGAACACTGGATGCTCAACCGAAAAGACAAATGCGCCGCCTGGCGTCAGGGAATGGTGGATCTTATTGAAGAGGCCGCCCAATTGCTCCACATAGTGAAGCGCAAGCGAACTAATGACGACATCAAACTCCTCCGCTGGAAAGTCGATGTCCTCAATCGCAAGCTGGCGATATTCAATCTGTCCATCGTCTGTCATTTCCCTTGCCCGTTCCAGCATATTGCCCGAAAGGTCAATCCCTACAACCGAGCGGGCATGCTGTTCCCGTGCATAGCGGCAATGCCAGCCGAATCCGCAGCCGAGATCGAGCACGTTTGCACCCTCCAGCTTCGGCAGCATTTGCCGAAAAAACGACCATTCTCCGGCCGCGTCGAGTCCCCCAATCGAACGAGCCATCTGGCTATAATTTGTAAAAAAAGAGGACTCATCGTATTTGTTTTGCTTCATCCACCTTCAACCTCCTTAGCGCTTGGCTATTTTGTCCTTAAAAATTATCAACCTTTAAAAACAGGAACAAAAAAAACCTTGCAGACCGCAAGGCTTTCTTCGTACTTTGTAACGTTTAAGCGGGTGATGGGAATCGAACCCACGCTATTAGCTTGGAAGGCTAAAGTTCTACCATTGAACTACACCCGCAAATATGGTCGGGACGACACGATTTGAACATGCGACCCCCTGGTCCCAAACCAGGTGCTCTACCAAGCTGAGCTACGTCCCGACAGATAATTCATTTTTAAAGAAATGGCGCGCCCTAAGAGATTCGAACTCCTGGCCTTTTGATTCGTAGTCAAACGCTCTATCCAGCTGAGCTAAGGGCGCGCAATATGGAGCGGACGACGAGATTCGAACTCGCGACCCTCGCCTTGGCAAGGCGATGCTCTACCACTGAGCCACGTCCGCATTATATTTTCGCCTGTATTTCTTAAGTGTTTCATCGTGGCGACAAGTAATAATATATCATGTTGAGAAGGGAATTGCAACTGTTATTTTAACTTTTTCTAAAAAAACTTTTTTGAGTTTTTGGCCTTCCCTTTGCTTTAGGCCGCCATATAAAAATCAAACCGCGCTCCTGCAAGCACGGTTTGATGACTGACTATACAACTCCAGCTAGTGCCGGCTTCTTATCAAGCATAACTTTGGATGCAGCTGACTCACCTGCGAGCGCATACGGCATGCACAGCGGAACACCGGTACGCGGATCAGGCATAATATCAGCTTCAATGTTAAACACCTCGCGCAAAATCTCCGGTGTCATAACCTCTTGCGGCGAGCCTTCACCGACGACACTGCCTTTTTTGATAGCAATCATATGATGCGCATAACGCGAAGCATGGTTCAGGTCATGGACAACCATAACAACCGTACGATTATTAACCTCGTTAAGCTTCTCAAGCAGATGCAATACTTCGAGCTGATGCGCCATATCAAGGAAAGTGGTTGGCTCATCCAAAAATAAAATATCCGTTTCCTGTGCCAATGACATCGCAATCCAAGCACGCTGGCGTTGACCGCCTGACAGCTGATCAACTGGACGGTCAGCAAAATCTACCATTCCCGTCGCTTCAATGGCCCATTGGATAATTTTACGGTCATCCTTGCTCACAGAGCCGAAGCCCTTCTGATAAGGAAAACGTCCATACGATACAAGCTCGGATACGGTCAGTCCGTCTGGAGCAGTCGGATTTTGCGGCAAAATAGCCAGCTGCTTCGCCACTTCTTTCGTCGCTTGCTTATGAATCGACTTCCCATCCAGCAATACGCTGCCTGCAGATGGATTCATCAGACGAGCCATTGTTTTCAAAATCGTCGATTTACCCGAACCGTTGGACCCCACCAACGCAGTAATTTTTCCTTGTGGGATAGCAATATTCAGATCTTGAACGATTAACCGTTCATCATAACCAATGTCGAGATTCGATGTTGTGAGGCGAATCATATGACATGCACGCTCCTTCCGATGCCCGCTTATACGGATTGTTTGCTGAATATTTTAAAATCATACGACTTATCATTCATTAAACATGATAACTATTATCAGTATCATTCAATATTTAATGATAATCGTTCTCACGTATAATGTCAATGAAAATAAAGCAATTGTTTAGGCCAAATCATTTTGCATCGCCCATGCACGGCCGAAAGGCTTCTTATTTTTGCAAGAAGCCTTTGCTGCGGAGAAAATCGCCCATATGCAGACGGGGATGATTGATTTTGGCCGCCATTGATTCGGACCAGCTCGTATTCAGCTTGCCTTCTGAGCGCTCCAGCATATACTGCCTAATCGTCTCGTCATACTGCCGGATGCCGCTTTCCACCGCATCCTGATCATAGCTATTTTCATGCAAAATCGCCTGCTGTGGCAGTCTTGGACGCGTCAGCGGCGCTTGATCCGGCTCTCCCATGCACATCCCGAATACGGGGTACACATGCGCTGGCAGTCCTAAAAGCGCTGAAACCTCCTGGGGATTGTTGCGGATGCCGCCAATATAAACAATTCCATAGCCAAGCGATTCCGCTGCGATCGCTGCATTTTGAGCAGCCAGCGCGGTATCAACCGTTGCTACGATAAAATTTTCAACCGTGCTCGTAAGCTCGCCCTCATAATGCTGCTTGGCTGCCTGCTCATAACGGTACAGATCGGCGCACCAGACGAGAAATACGGGACATTCCTCAATATAGGCCTGATTGCCGGAAAGCTCAGCCAGCTTTTTTCGCTTATCTGGGTCACTCACGTTGATTACCGTGAAGCACTGCATACTGCTTGAGGTTGAAGCCTGCTGCCCCGCCTCAATTATTTTTGCCAGGGTCGGCTGTGGAATGGGGTTCGATTTAAATTTCCGAATGGAGCGGTGATTAAGCAGCACGTCTATCGTTTCAGGCCACATTGCGATCAGCTCTTTTCTTATATAGTTTCACTTATTAACTTACATCTTCCTTATGCAAAAAAGCGACCGCCTCATCAAGCTGCCCATCAATCGCAAGCGGCGAATACACCCACCATTTGTTGAAAGGAACAATATGCATCCTGCCACCGCGTACTGCCGCGAGATTCCGCCATCGTTCGGACATTTTCAACTGGTTAAACGTTTCTGGAGCCCCTTGATCCTTCGGATTAATCATGATTATGAGCCGATCAGCGTCGTATTTTGACAGATCATCATACGGCTTAGGCTCGGAAAAAATAAACGGCGCTCCCGCCTCCATATGCTGCTTCACAAGTGGATGGGGATTGAGGCCAAGTGTCCGAAAAAAAACATGTCCCATATTGCGGCTCCCCACTACTCTGAACGTATCACGCTCCATGACCAGCACAGCGCATGTCTCCATGCCGCCTATCTGACGCTCGATGCGTACCCTTGCTTGTTCCGCTTTAGCCAAATGCCGCTCCATCCATTCTCGTTCCTGTCTCCGCTTGCCTACAACTGCTGAAATTTGTCGCAGCTGCCCATAAACGTCCTGGGTATGCCAATCAATAGGAACCACCTCGGCCAACTGGCTAAGCTGCTCCTGCTCCTCAGAGCGCATATGCTCATAACCTAATATCAAGTCAGGCTTCATCGCGCGAACAGCCTCCATGTCACAGGGTTCCCATTTGAAAGGTGTCATGGCTCTTACATGATCACGCACATAATAATTTTCGAACAGATGGTAATCAGGTGCACCTACAGGCACATGACCAAGTGCCAGCAAATGCGACGTATAAAGAAGGCCAATAACCCTTGGTTCTCTCGTTTGCACATATACCCGAGGAGATACCCCCACATGCTGCTTAAACTTTCTGCTAAAATAAAATTCATCCTTAAAGCCAACATGACTGGCTACTGTGACCATATCATTCGAAGGCACCAGCAGCAGCTTCTTGGCCCGCTCCATACGCAGCTTGCCCAAATAATCCATCGGGCTTGCTCCCGTCAACTGCTTGAACATATGCGTATACTGACGTATGCCGACACCCGCTAAATCCGCGAGCTCCTGCAGGGTCATTTTACCTTTATAGTTTTCCTTCATATATAAAATCGTTTGCTCTACGACATGCTCCCCATCCTTAGAGTGGTTAGAGGCTGAAGCAGCCGCGGCAACTAAATAAATGCCCTCCTGCAGCAAAATATTGCGCTTAAATCGTACCATCCCGCTTACAGCCGTTCGTAAATCAAACAGAGAATCCAAAACGTCCATTAATGGTGCAAATGGCTTAATGAAGTGGGGGCGACCAGCGGCGAAGGAAAGCAGCTCTCTCCCATCCTCTTCATCGCCGGCAGAAGCTGCTTCAAATTCAAGCGAATAATACTGAAGCCGTCCATCCACTGCTCTAACGACCTCTATTGTTGTCTCGGGCTCGAACAGAACACATGTGCCTGGCTGAAGCTGTATAGGCTGCCCATGAAGCATCACCGTTGCCGTTCCTTGCATTATGGTCCATAACGTATGTAACTTAGCGTTCTGAGACAACGCTGGCATTCCTCCAGTAAATGAACCTTTGCTAATCTGAACCCAGCGGAGCTGCAAATCATCTATGTGTTCACCCTTATCCGCCATTTGCCCTTGTTCCCCTCCCATTATGATAACCATTCTCAGATATACTATCATTTTATTGTAGCGGAAAAATGCCCAAGCGTAAACGGCTGAAGCCGTCCTTTGGCGGCAAAGCTTCCGTTTCGCGTAGAAATATAGAGAAAGGATGGAAACACCATATCCTTTCCTATATATAAAAAAGCTTTCCTGTCGAATCAGGAAAGCTTCCTTGCCAGCACTTTGTTTATTTTTTGAATAGCTGCATCGTTTCATCCAGTAGAGCATCTGTTGAGAACAAAGTATAGGACCACCATTTTTCATGCGGCACGATATAAACTTTGCCATTTTTCACTGCGGAAAGACTTTTCCAAATGGCCGATTGCTGCATTTCTTCAAAAAATTGCTCGGAACCCGGCTGTGTAATGTCTACTTTGACGATCAATCGGTCGGCATCATACTCCGGCAATTTTTCAAGGGATAGCGAATCGGTATAAACAAAATAATCTTCGCTTTCATCTATTTGCTTCTGAATCGACGGCAGCGGTTTAAGCCCCAGCAAATCATAGAGGACATGTCCCATGTTGCGATTACCAGCTACCTGGAAGGAGTTTTTAAAAATCTGGATAGCAGCAACCGTCTCATCCGGCTCAACATACTGCTTGATTTCCTCCTTGTATTTCGCCGCTTTCTCTTCATGCTGCTTAATCCATTGCTCGGCCACTGCTTCTTTCCCTACAACGCCGGCTATGAATTTTAGCTGCTCATACAAATTTACTTCCCATGGATAAATGACTGTAGGTGCAATTTTGCTCAGCTGATCAACTACATCTGCTTCGACAAAGGAAGAAGCGATAATAAGATCTGGCTTTAATTCCAAAACAGACTCATAATTAATTGGATAATCTCCAGCAATAGTGATTTGATCTTTATAACTATTTAAATAGTAATCCGGTGTAATTTCATAATTCAAGCCGCCTATCGGCGTAATGCCTAGTGCCAGCAATGGTGTAGTAGCACTCACTGAAAAAATGCGCTGCGGATTAGCCGGAATTTCTTTCTCTCCATATGAATCAGTGACAACGCGTGTATTAGAAGTGCCCGCCTGCTCTTGCTCAGTCGTTGCAGTCGTCTGCTGTACTGGAGATGCTGTTGTTTTCGTACCTGAATTTGCTGCTGTTCCACAGCCTGCAAGAACGATCAGACACCCTATAAGCAGCGTAGCTAACCTAATCGTGTATTTCCTTGTTCCATTTACCACCGAACCCACCCTTTTCTGCTTCTTCATTGATAGTAATTCTCACTGCTATGCCATTATACACAATCAAACTAACTTGCAACATGGAAAATCAGGCGTATTTTACTGGATTAATTGGCGGATGGGTCTTGATAAAATGAACATCAAAAAACTCCTCTTATCATTTTCAGATAAAAGGAGTTGAGTTTAATTAAATGGTGCGCGTGGAGGGACTTGAACCCCCACGTCGTGAAACGCCAGATCCTAAGTCTGGTGCGTCTGCCAATTCCGCCACACGCGCATGGGTAAAGCTATAAGGAAAAATGGTGAGTCATGTAGGATTCGAACCTACGACACCCTGATTAAAAGTCAGGTGCTCTACCAGCTGAGCTAATGACTCATGAATGGCTGGGGATTCAGGGATCGAACCTGAGAATGACGGAGTCAAAGTCCGTTGCCTTACCGCTTGGCTAATCCCCAATAGATGGTGACCCGTAGGGGATTCGAACCCCTGTTACCTCCGTGAAAGGGAGGTGTCTTAACCCCTTGACCAACGGGCCTCACGTATAAAGCTGGAGCTCTCAACCGGGATCGAACCGGTGACCTCATCCTTACCATGGATGCACTCTACCTACTGAGCTATGAGAGCATATGGCTCCCCGAACAGGACTCGAACCTGTGACAACTCGATTAACAGTCGAGTGCTCTACCAACTGAGCTATCAGGGAATATTTCAGCTGTTCGTTGAATGACCTAATAAAAAAGGTTCAACGGTAAAGACGCTACGATTGAGTTGCGCCTTGAAAACTGGATGCGAAAGACAAAGTCTGAAACTTTAGCGTGTTGTTAGGATAAGCCCTCGACCGATTAGTATTCGTCAGCTGCACGCATTGCTGCGCTTCCACCCCGAACCTATCAACCTCGTCGTCTTCAAGGGGTCTTACTAAATTGGGAAATCTCATCTTGAGGGGGGCTTCGCGCTTAGATGCTTTCAGCGCTTATCCCGTCCGTACTTGGCTACCCAGCGGTGCTCCTGGCGGAACAACTGGTACACCAGCGGTACGTCCATCCCGGTCCTCTCGTACTAAGGACAGCTCCTCTCAAATTTCCTGCGCCCGCGACAGATAGGGACCGAACTGTCTCACGACGTTCTGAACCCAGCTCGCGTACCGCTTTAATGGGCGAACAGCCCAACCCTTGGGACCTACTTCAGCCCCAGGATGCGATGAGCCGACATCGAGGTGCCAAACCTCCCCGTCGATGTGGACTCTTGGGGGAGATAAGCCTGTTATCCCCAGGGTAGCTTTTATCCGTTGAGCGATGGCCCTTCCATTCGGTACCACCGGATCACTAAGCCCGACTTTCGTCCCTGCTCGACTTGTAGGTCTCGCAGTCAAGCTCCCTTATGCCTTTGCACTCTCCGAATGATTTCCAACCATTCTGAGGGAACCTTTGGGCGCCTCCGTTACATTTTAGGAGGCGACCGCCCCAGTCAAACTGTCCACCTGACACGGTCCCCGAACCAGTTTCATGGTCCTAGGTTAGAACTCCGATACGATCAGGGTGGTATCCCAACGTCGCCTTCACACAAGCTGGCGCTCATGCTTCAATGGCTCCCACCTATCCTGTACAGATCGTACCAAAGTTCAATATCAAGTTACAGTAAAGCTCCATGGGGTCTTTCCGTCTTGTCGCGGGTAACCTGCATCTTCACAGGTATTAAAATTTCACCGGATCTCTCGTTGAGACAGCGCCCAAGTCGTTACGCCATTCGTGCGGGTCAGAATTTACCTGACAAGGAATTTCGCTACCTTAGGACCGTTATAGTTACGGCCGCCGTTTACTGGGGCTTCGGTTCACAGCTTCGGATTGCTCCTAACCGCTCCCCTTAACCTTCCAGCACCGGGCAGGCGTCAGCCCGTATACTTCGCCTTACGGCTTCGCACAGACCTGTGTTTTTGCTAAACAGTCGCTTGGGCCTTTTCACTGCGACCCCCTCGGGCTATTCACCCTACCGAGGTACCCCTTCTCCCGAAGTTACGGGGTCATTTTGCCGAGTTCCTTAACGAGAGTTCTTCCGCGCGCCTTAGCATGCTCTGCTCGCCTACCTGTGTCGGTTTGCGGTACGGGCACCTTCACCTGGCTAGAGACTTTTCTCGGCAGCCGGAGTGCATGACCTTCGCTACTATAATTTTCGCTCCCCATCACAGCCCAGCCTTCACGATGAGCGGATTTGCCTACTCATCAGCCTCACTGCTTGGACGGACTATTCCATCAGTCCGCGTCACTGCCCTTCTGCGTCATCCCATTGCTCATAACGGTTTACGGTGGTACAGGAATTTGAACCTGTTGTCCTTCCACTACGCCTTTCGGCCTCGCGTTAGGTCCCGACTTACCCTGAGTGGACGAGCCTTCCTCAGGAACCCTTAGGCTTTCGGCGGACAAGATTCTCACTTGTCTTTTCGTTACTCATACCGGCATTCTCACTTGAATACAGTCCAGCACTCCTTACGGTATACCTTCAACCTATATTCAACGCTCCCCTACCCAAGTACCCTATAGGCACATGTCATAGCTTCGGTGGTGTGTTTAGCCCCGTTACATTTTCGGCGCAGAGTCACTCGACCAGTGAGCTATTACGCACTCTTTAAATGGTGGCTGCTTCTAAGCCAACATCCTGGTTGTCTTTGCAACTCCACATCCTTTCCCACTTAACACACACTTGGGGACCTTAGCTGATGATCTGGGCTGTTTCCCTCTTGACAATGGATCTTAGCACTCACTGTCTGACTCCCGAGAAGCACGTCTATGGCATTCGGAGTTTGACTAGACTTGGTAACCCTTGGCGGGCCCCGCACCCAATCAGTGCTCTACCTCCACGACGTTCATACCTCGAGGCTAGCCCTAAAGCTATTTCGGGGAGAACCAGCTATCTCCGAGTTCGATTGGAATTTCTCCGCTACCCCCACCTCATCCCCGCACTTTTCAACGTGCGTGGGTTCGGGCCTCCAGTGCGTGTTACCGCACCTTCACCCTGGACAGGGGTAGATCACACGGTTTCGGGTCTACGACCACGTACTTATTCGCCCTATTCAGACTCGCTTTCGCTGCGGCTCCGTCTTCCCGACTTAACCTTGCACGTGAACGTAACTCGCCGGTTCATTCTACAAAAGGCACGCCATCACCCATGAATAGGGCTCTGACTTTTTGTAAGCGCACGGTTTCAGGTTCTTTTTCACTCCGCTTCCGCGGTGCTTTTCACCTTTCCCTCACGGTACTGCTTCACTATCGGTCACTAGGGAGTATTTAGCCTTGGCAGATGGTCCTGCCGGATTCCGACGGGGTTTCTCGTGTCCCGCCGTACTCAGGATCCGTCTCGGAGAGTGTGCGCTTTTGGCTACAGGGCTTTTACCTCTTATAGCGGGCCTTTCCAGACCTCTTCGCCTAACACACACCTTTGTAACTCCATGTGAGACGTCCTACAACCCCAAGGAGCAAGCTCCTTGGTTTGGGCTAATCCGCGTTCGCTCGCCGCTACTGACGGAATCACTTTTGTTTTCTCTTCCTCAGGGTACTTAGATGTTTCAGTTCCCCTGGTATGCCTCACTCTGACCTATGTATTCAGTCAGAAGTAACTGTCCATTACGACAGCTGGGTTTCCCCATTCGGAAATCCCCGGATCAAAGCCTGCTTACGGCTCCCCGAGGCAGTATCGTTGTTCGCCACGTCCTTCTTCGGCTCCTAGTGCCTAGGCATCCTCCGTGCGCTCTTATTAGCTTAACCAAATGCTCCAGTATGCTCGATGTGCTGGCCGTTGTCCGTTTCACCTTGATCCTACAGTTGCCTGCCGATCAAAAGTTTACACTTCCAAAAGTCCATCCCATTCGACCATACTTTCGCTTGCAGTTAGAACAAAGGGCAAGAGCAAACCGAAGTTCGTTCCTTACTTTGCCTTCCTGCGATATTTCTCGCTAAAGGATGTTTCGTTCTTTGCTTTCGCTATCCAGTTTTCAAGGTGCAAGTTTTGTTGAACCTCTTCTGCCTATAAACATCAGAAAAGACACAACGATTTTCTTTTTTGGTGGAGCCAAGCGGGATCGAACCGCTGACCTC
>NZ_CP150290.1:6290000-6357500 GCF_038051995.1 Paenibacillus sp. FSL H8-0537
CCACTAGCAGAGAAATCGTAAGCACAACAGCGACTGGGATGGTTTTTTTCATAAAAAATAAAATTTCCAAACCGCTCTTATCGACCTGCCCATTTGGGCTAACCGTCGATTTCATCAGTTTTAAAACGAGGACGCCAAATCGCATGCCATATGCACCAGCAATAATAATTGCCGGAATTTCAATAATGCCGTGCGGCAGCAAGCCTTTAAAAATCATTTCCATTACAGTGCCCGCTCCCTGCAGCTCAGCTGTCCGGTTCAGCAAATAACCAATAATCATTCCATTAAAGACGAGGAAGAACAGCGGAACTAATCCAAGGAACGCACCGAGATACATAATGAAGAGTGATTTAATGGCATTGTTGAAAAAAATGAACAATATATAGCTCATCGTCGGATTATCTGACTGATCGAGCTGCTGTGCCAGCTCTGCTATCGCCTCCAGCTGTTGATCCATCATGTCGCTAATCGCCGTATTGCTTCCACCTACAACAATACCGGCAAAAAATAGGATACACCCAAAGGCAATATAGCCGCTCATCGAGCGAAAGTGATCGAGAATTTCCCGAGGCTTGAACAAATGATGCCCTCCTCTGCCCATTTTAAATTGAACAAGCATGAATAACTTGGCGCTATGAGCATAGATTGTACTAGAACAAGCTTCCATTAGAGAGGAGAGCCCGCCTAAGATGAACTTTTTTTATGTAATGAACGGTCGTAAAATCAAGCACTACAGTCTAATTGTACTTGCACTCGTATTCTCGGTAGGCGTCATTTACGCGGAGCGCGACAATATTACGGTGTTTTCACCGCAACAGCCCGCTGCCATCTACAGTGTCCCGACAGAAAAGAAAGTCGTGGCCCTTACGTTTGATATTAGCTGGGGCGAAAAACGCGCGGAGCCAATATTGAAAGTGCTTAAGGACAAAGGCATTACGAAAGCTACCTTTTTTCTATCGTCGCCCTGGATTCAATCGCATTCCGATATTGTGAAGAAAATAACCGACGCTGGTTATGAGATCGGAAGCCACGGCCACAAGCATGATTATTACAGCAAGCTGAGCGACGACGAAATCCGCACGCAAATTTCTACTGCTCATTCGATTATTTCCGATACGACTGGCAAACAGCCTAATTTGATTCGGATGCCGAATGGCGATTTTGACAAAAGGGTACTCCGTATTGCGACCGAAATGAACTATAAAGTCATTCAATGGGACACCGACTCCCTAGACTGGATGAACATCGGAACGGATAAAATCATTAGCAGGGTAGTGAGCCGCGCTCATCCTGGCGATATAATATTGATGCATGCCAGCGATTCCGTGAAGCAAACTCATGAAGCACTGCCTGTTATTATCGACCAGCTGCGCTCCAAGGGCTATGACTTCGTGACGGTGACGGAGCTAATTACACAGACGGAAACCGAGGGCAAAGACGTACAAGACAAATCCACCCTATCCTCCACCGGTACAAGCCAATTGAACGCAGCAGTGAAGCATTAAGCCATGCAGGCTTAAAAATAGTTCCTACATTAAGCGACCGGCTTTGCAGATGATGCAGATTCGGTCGCTTCGCTTTTCAAAATCCGCGGCAGCATCAATATTTGGTACGCATTACATACGAACAGCGGCACAATCATAAAGATGATGGCTGCAGTATTGGTTTCCCCTTTTAAAGCCGGATAAGCTTCAATGAACGTAACAGTGAACATCAGAAACGCGGTCGGCACAAAAGCTACAGCTTTCGTCTGCTTCACCTTTACATAAGAAACAGCAAGGGAGAACACCATAAGCAGAAGCGGCAGAAGCCAGAAGAACCAGCCATTCGTCCGCTGCTCAAACAGCAAATAGCCTAAAGCTAATGCTGCAAACACGGTGGAATAGCCTTGCAGCGTATTCCAGAGATAGCTTTTGCGAAACACGCTAAGCGCGATATAATTTAAAGTCAAATAAGCGAAAAAGCCCATCTGGCTAAATGCCCCAAACATAAGGCCAACAAGCGCCATCATGGCAAAATTGAATCCTGAGGCATCCAGTCCCATAAAACCAAACTCTGGATCCGTCCACTGCATCGTTATTCCGCATATCGCTGTAGCCAAACCACCGACTGCCATACAGCTCCAAAAAAGAAAAAACCATTTTCTGATATTCACGTTTGACATCCCCCTAAATTTTTCAAGCACACCCTGTCCAACATCCTTTATTTTACCACGTTCACATTAAAAAGCTAACCTTTCCCCATGATAATGGCTGGAACTTTGGCACATACTACTCCCATCAATACAGGAATGCTGCCACGAAGGGAGAACACGAATCATGCGCATTCGTATGACGGTAATTATGCTTCTCATTGCAACGTCTTTTGTCTTGACCAGTTGTGGATCAGAATCATCGGGAAGCAGCCAGCAAGTCACGTACAAAGACATGAAATCGATGGTCATTGATATACTCAAAACGGAGGATGCTCAAAAAGCGCTCCAGGAATCGGCACAGCAAATGTCGGGCTATAACGGAAATACGTCCAAGCTTTTGTCTGTGCAGGATCAAGAGCAAGTCCGTTTGGCGGTAAAGGATGTGCTGGTCGCACCGGAATATGACAAGGTAATCAAAACGCTGATGACCGACGTTCGTTTCGCCGGGGAATTTGCCAAAGCCGTCAATAAGCAGAACAAGGAAATCCACCAGCAGCTGCTTAAAGATCCGTCGTATCAGGAGCAGTTAATCAAGGTAATGAAAAATCCGGAGATGGATCGGATGATTTTGGAGGTGCTGCAAAGCACGCAGTACAAAAAACAAGTCATGTCCATTATGCAGGAGTCGATGCAAAATCCGCTTTTCAAGCTTGAAGTGCTCGATCTAATGAAGAAAGCCGTACAGGAAGAACTGAAACCAAAGCCTAACGAGAAGGTCGACAAGCAAGGCTCTGGAGAGGAGCAACAAGGCTCCGGTGAAGATAGCGGCGGCGATCAGGAGGATTCTGGCTCGGGAGACGGACAGCAGGATAGTACGATGTAGCTTGTGAACAAGGTGAAACGGTTGGCGCCGTCTTTTGGCGGCGCGGCGCGTTTCAGTCCGAGAAATATAGAGAAAGGATGGAGAAATCATACACTTTCCTATATTTCAAGGTGAAACGGTTGGCGCCGTCCTAGTAAAAAAGAAAGCCCCCGCTATGAATGCAGTTAGGCCAGTTGCCTGACTGATGCTTCATTCATATGCATGGGGCTTTCTTTCATTTCGTTATTCAGTTGAAGGAACGCGAGCTATTCGCATTTTTGCAGCACTTTGTCCGCAAGCTCCAAATAAAGCTGACCGGTCTCGCTCTCTGCCTTGTATACGGATGGCGAGAAGTCTGGCTCTGATGGATGATTATCCGGCGCACCAAGCGGTATTTGGGACAGCAGCTCGGCATGAAGCGACTCCGCTAGCCTTCCGCCACCGCCGCGGCCAAAAATGTATTCCGGCTCGCCGCATTTGCTGCATTTGTAATACGCCATATTTTCAACGATACCGATGATTTCATGTTCGGTCTTAATAGCCATTGCTCCTGCGCGAGCAGCAACGAAAGCAGCTGTAGCGTGCGGCGTCGTGACGATGATTTCTTTGCTTTGCGGGATGATCTGATGAACGTCCAGCGCCACATCGCCTGTTCCCGGCGGCAGATCAAGCAGCAAATAATCAAGCTGACCCCATTCGATTTCGTCAAAAAAGTTGCGCAGCATTTTGCCCAGCATCGGGCCGCGCCATACGATTGGGCTGTTATCCTCGACAAAAAAGCCCATCGACATCACTTTCACCCCGAATTTTTCAATCGGGATGACCCGCTCGTTCACGACCTGCGGGCGCTCTTCAATGCCCATCATATCGGGCACGCTGAAGCCGTAAATGTCGGCGTCGATAATGCCGACGCGCTTGCCCTTGCGAGCGAGAGCGACCGCGAGGTTCACGGTCACTGTGGATTTGCCGACGCCGCCCTTGCCGCTGGCGACGGCAATGAACTGCACCCCGCTGCGGGCATCCAGCAGCGGGCTCGCCAGCCCGGCCCCGTGGCCTTGCACGGGGCCGGCGGCGCCTGCGCCTGCGGCAGCGGAGGCTTCGCCGCCGCCGCTTGGCGCCCCGCGCTGCGCGGATGCATCCGCCGCAGCTGCGGGCTCTAGCGCACGAAACCGGCAATGCACGGTTTCGGCGCCCAGCCGCGCCAACGCTTCGCGCAGCGCGGCTTCCAGCGAGGGCTTCGCCTCCTCGCTGGCAATCAGGACCGTCAGTGAAACTTGACGGTCCTTCACCATCACATCGCGGACGGATACCTCGCCCGCCGTATATTGCGCCGTTACTGCTTCAACGGCTTCCAAAGCTTGCTCACGTGTTAACATAGGATACGTCCCCACCTTTATGTATGCGATTACTGCTTATTAATAATGATTATAGCATAGTTAAGCAGCAACATTCATGGCTGTAACGTGTCGAAACGGTTTCATCCTTGTGGCGTGTCCTCTGCCGAAAGCATCATTTTTCTCCAGCAGCGTATCTCAGCAGTCCTTGATAAATGGAAGCCGCGACCTTCCGCTGGTATTCCGAATCGGCCAGTCTGGCTGCTTCTCCTGGATTAGATAGAAAACCGACTTCAATTAAGGCGGTGGGCACATCCGTAATAGCTTTGAGCAAATAGACGGAATTTTCCGTTGCTGCGACGCGGCTCGTATTTTCTAAATTGCGTTTAATCTCGTTTTGAATAGCAGCAGCAAGCAGCTTGCTGCCGCGATGATTAGCCGGATTGTAAAAGGTTTGCGCTCCTGACCATTTGGCTGATGGAATACTGTTCATGTGTATGCTGACGACCAAATGCGGCTGGCTCTCCTTTATGACATTCACACGCTTATGCAGATCCTCCGTTTTCCGCCTGCTGTAGGTTTTCGTATCTGGAGCTGCGAGATCATAATCCCCTTCGCGCGTCATCACGACAAGCGCTCCCGCCTGCTGCAAATAATCGCGCAAATATAGCGCAATCGCCATATTCAAATCTTTTTCAACGACTCCCTGCTTGCTTACCGCCCCGCCGTCCACTCCCCCATGCCCAGCATCAAGCGCAATCGTTTTACCAGATAACGGCGTTGCCCACGTCTTCCATGTCCGTGCAGTCCGTTCATCTCCATAAGTAAGCAGCGTCCATACGAGTGCAATTGCCAGTACAGCAGCAGTCAAGCGCAGTGCTCCCTTTAGCGTTATCCAAACGACCCAGCGTCGTCCCCATCGGCGCAAAAAAACCACCCCGTCCTCCATCAAATAATAATCAGCACCAGCTTGGCCGGCGCTCATTATCATCTATATGGGACGAGATGGTTATTTATGAGTGTGCTTCTGCACGTTCACAGTATCACACGATAAGACTTATTAGGTGACAGGCTGCTCCGCCATCTTCCTCATCTGGCTTCTCATGCTGTCCAGCCTTCTTCAGTAACGATTATTTATGCAAGCCGCACTCTGTTTTTTCTTGTCCTGCCCAGCGTCCAGCGCGTGGGTCCTCACCTGGCATAACTTGACGCGTACAATATTCGCAGCCAATGCTCGGATAGTTTTGATCATGAAGCGGATTGTAAATGACATCATTTTCGCGGATATAATTCCATACATCCTCCGATGTCCAATGGGCAATCGGGTTAAACTTGACCAACCCGAATTTTGTATCGTATTCGATTTTTTTCGCGTTGGCACGTGTTGGCGCCTGATCACGACGAATACCTGTAATCCATGCTTCGTATTGGGACAGAATCCGGGTAAGCGGCTCTACCTTACGAATGCTGCAGCATTGATTGGCATCTGACTTCCACAGCTCTTCGCCATATTGCGAAGCTTGCTGCTCCGGCGTAATTTTCGGCTTCACTTCTACGAATGGAATTCCTGGGTAGCGCTCGATCATACGATCGCGAGTCTCATACGTTTCTTTAAAATGAAAATCAGTATCGAGGTAGAAAATATCGGTTGTCGGGCTAACCTTCTGCAGCATGTCTACAAGCACGACATCCTCTGCACCGAAGCTGCAAGCAAAAGTCAGATTAGGAAATGTCGCCACAGCAAATGCAATAATCTCTTCTGGCGTTGCATTTTCAAGCTCTACAGCCTGCTTGGCAATAAGCGCTTCCTTCTCAAAAAGGTTCATCGTTTTATCCCTCCGCATCAATTCCAAGTATATTGATCTGTATTTAAGTTTAATTATACGTCGTCCAATAACAATCTTCAATATCTAGTTTACTCCAAAATGAATTAAAGTTTGAATATCATCCAACAAAACGGGCTCCAAGTACGCTTCTTCCCCTTGTCCCGTCTGACCCTAACCGTTCCACCTATTTCAGCTTCTTGGCATCACCCTTCACAAGCTTCAAAAACAATAAAAAACCCCCGGCCAGAAGGCCAGGGGCTGTAAAACAATAGATTAACGTTTCGAGAATTGTGGCGCGCGACGAGCCGCTTTAAGACCGTATTTTTTACGCTCTTTCATACGTGGGTCACGAGTCAAGAATCCAGCGCGTTTCAGAGCTGGACGGTATTCAGCGTCTACTTTCAGTAGAGCGCGGGAGATACCATGACGGATAGCGCCTGCTTGGCCGGACATACCGCCGCCGTTAGCAATAACCAATACATCATATTGCGTAAGCGTTTCTGTCAGGTTAAGCGGTTGTTTAACGATTAGTTTCAATGTTTCCAAACCGAAGTATTCGTTGATATCACGTTTGTTAATGATGATTCGTCCTTCACCTGGCACGAGACGTACACGTGCAACAGAGTGTTTACGACGACCCGTTCCATAGTATTGCACTTGAGCCATGAAACTGTCCTCCCCTTTAATTACCCGCGAAGTTCGTAAACTTCAGGATTTTGTGCTTGGTGCGGATGTACCGAACCAGCGTATGCTTTAAGTCTAAGCTTCATTTTGTTACCTTGACGTGTTTTTGGCAACATGCCGTGAACAGCCAATTCGATAACGCGATCAGGCTTTTTGTCGATCATAACGTTAGCCGGTGTAACTTTCAAACCACCGGAGTACATCGAGTGACGGTAGTACATTTTGTCTGTCAGTTTTTTACCTGTCAGAACGATTTTTTCAGCGTTGATTACGATAACGAAATCGCCTGTATCAACGTGAGGTGTAAATTGCGGCTTGTGTTTGCCACGGATCAAGCTAGCTGCTTCGCTTGCCAGACGACCGAGGGTTTTACCTTCCGCATCAATGATGTACCATTTACGTTCAACTTCATTTGGCTTAGCCATATAGGTGGTACGCATGGAGATCCTCCTTCATTCGCTTACGTTTAAAATTTAATTTTATCAAAGAACGTTTCCGTTCGATTTATAACAGTTATTGCTGCCAAGTTTGTGACGATCTCAGTCGGGGCTGTGGGATAGCCACTAAGAAAGCACAAGTTATATATTACTATATAAAGTGGCCTAAAGCAAGCAGTTTGTACGATTAACTTCTTAGTTCATCCGGATATTCAACTTCGACCAGCGTAAGGCCATGAGGCATTGCAGTTGGGCCAGCCAAAGACCTGCTTTTGCCTTCTAATATGCGCTTCATATCTTCCGGCTTCAGCTTGCCTTGCCCCACCCATAGCAGTGTACCCATAATAACCCGCACCATATTGTACAAAAAACCGTTGCCGGTCACGTACATATGAAGCTTGCTGCCCTGCTGCTCAAAATATGCCTCATAAATCGTTCTTATATGATGCGGCTTTGTCGAATGAATAGATGTGAAAGAAGTAAAATCATGCTCGCCAATCACATAGGGAAGTGCCTTCGCCATAGCCTCTGCATCTAAGCGCATCGGATAATGAAAGCAGTACTCGCGGGTGAATACATCCGGGAACTTGCCACGATCTATCGAATAACGATACGTTTTTCGTTTGGCCGAGCGCCGGGAATGAAAATGCTCCGGCACCTCGAACGCCTCCAAAATAACAATATCCTTCGGCAGCCTCGTATTCAGCGCAATAGCCCATCTCTCCGCAGGTATGACGGATTTCGTATGAAAATTGAACACCTGGCCCATAGCATGAACGCCTGCATCTGTCCGGCCCGAGCCAATGATATTAATCTCCTCACCCGTAAGTACCTTTAACGATTTCTCAATCTCCTGCTGCACCGTTCTGAGATGCGGCTCCAGCTGAGATTGGAAGCCATTAAACTGCGCCCCATCGTAGCTAACCTTTACTGCAATATTTCGCATGTGGAATTCCTCCCAGACCCTCGAGAGGGCTTCTAGCCAAACCTTTAAAGGTTTCTATCCCAAACTCTCAACCGAGAGTCTACCCAAACCTTCAAAGGCTTTCCAACCTCTTGCTCCCTCAAGCCTTTGCTGCATCCATTAAAACTGCACGGCAGCTCCTGCTTCGCAGCAACTACTGGAGGTGTCCTCCATTGACGCTCTAAGCAAAGCTGAGCAGCAGGAAATTTTTAGACATAGTGTGCCTGAGTAAGTATTAGGGAACACTACGTCTGCTGCCTTCCTGGCCCTCAGGCCGCGTTTATTTGCGGCTTGTGAGGCTCGGGCTGGGCGAAGCGAGGCTGGGTGGTAGAGTGATGTGCTTTGGAGAGGGGATGGGAGTGGAGTGAAAGGTTTGGAGCTGGAGAAGCGAAGCGTTCGTCTTTGTTGTCTGATTTAAACCGCTAAGCGCTAGTTATTAATAATCAGACAACAACAACGATCGTAAGCCCATACCTTTCACGGAACGCCCACCCCGCCCAAAGCTTCACACTATCATCAGCCGACGCGAAGCCAAACATCCCTGCAATCACAAAAGCCAGCAAATAAAAAAAGGTGGCCTCGAGGGTCCACCCTTTCTCATGTTACGCGCGGTCTACCAGTTCCAAATATACCATTGGCGCAGCGTCGCCACGGCGAGGTCCTAGTTTCAAAATCCGCGTGTATCCGCCCGGACGCTCCGAGTAACGGGGGCCCAGCTCCGAGAACAATTTTTGGATTGCATCCTGCTCTCCATCGATTGTTTCACGACGCACGTAAGCTGCTACTTGACGACGAGCGTGCAAGTCGCCTTGCTTCGCTTTCGTGATTAGCTTTTCAGCGATCGAACGAACCTCTTTCGCTTTTGCTTCCGTTGTTTGAATACGCTCATAAAGGAAAAGGTCAGTAACGAGGTCACGGAACAATGCTTTCCGCGCGCTAGCGTTACGGCCTAGTTTTTGATATGCCATCTTGATTTTCCCTCCCTTGCCTGTAGTCTAGACTAATTGATGCTACTCTTCCATGCGCAGGCCAAGACCCAGTTCTTCCAGCTTCTCTTGAACTTCCTCAAGCGACTTGCGGCCCAGGTTGCGAACCTTCATCATGTCCTCTTCGGATTTCGTAATCAGCTCTTGAACGGTATTGATTCCTGCACGCTTCAAGCAGTTGTATGAACGTACGGAAAGATCGAGTTCTTCGATAGTCATCTCCAGAACTTTCTCTTTTTTGTCTTCTTCCTTCTCCACCATAATCTCGGCATCTTTCGCTTCGTCAGTCAAGCCAACGAATAGATCCAAATGCTCAGTCAAGATTTTAGCGCCGAGGCTTACAGCCTCTTCCGGACGAATACTTCCGTCAGTCCAAACTTCCAGCGTAAGCTTATCATAGTTAGTCACTTGACCAACACGAGTATTCTCCACACTGTAATTTACACGTGTAATTGGCGTGTAAATCGAATCAACCGGGATGACTCCAATCGGTTGATCTTCCCTTTTGTTACGGTCCGCTTGCACATATCCGCGTCCCCGATTAGCAAAAACACGCATATGGAGCCGCGCGCCGGAGGCCAAGGTGGCGATGTGAAGATCAGGGTTCAAAATCTCGACATCGCTGTCAGCACGAATATCGCCCGCCGTAACGATTCCTTCGCCTTCAGCGTCGATTTCCAAAACCTTCTCTTCATCGGAGTGGATTTTCAACGAGAGGCCCTTCAGGTTCAGAATGATTTCAGTTACGTCTTCCATCACTCCTGGAACTGTAGAGAACTCGTGAAGCACTCCGTCGATCTGAACGGAAGTAACAGCTGCACCCGGCAAAGACGACAACAAAATTCGGCGAAGCGAATTTCCAAGCGTCGTGCCGTAGCCACGCTCGAGCGGCTCAACAATGAACCGTCCGTAAGTCCCATCCTCGTTCAAATCCACGGTCTCGATTTTCGGCTTTTCGATCTCAATCACTAATAGTACCCTCCTTCAAACGTCGCTCCGTTACCATACCGTATCTTAAGTCAAATCTCGTAGTATGCCAAACCTTCACAACCATTATTCACAAGTTGCTGTCATTTGATACCACAGTGGATCTAACTATACGCGACGACGTTTTGGTGGACGGCATCCGTTATGAGGCACTGGAGTAACGTCTTTAATCAGGTTAACTTCTAGACCTGCTGCTTGAAGCGAACGAATAGCTGCTTCACGACCAGCGCCTGGACCTTTAACCATAACCTCAACGGTTTTCATGCCATGTTCCATTGCTGCTTTAGCTGCAGTTTCAGCTGCCATTTGAGCTGCGAAAGGTGTGCTTTTACGCGAACCTCTGAAACCCATGTTACCGGAGCTTGCCCAAGAGATTGCATTGCCGTGAGGGTCCGTAATTGTAACAATCGTGTTATTGAAAGTCGAGCGAATGTGAGCGACGCCAGACTCAATATTTTTCCGATCACGACGTTTTGTACGAACGACTTTTTTCGGTTTTGCCATTATCCTATTTCACCTCTTCTTATTTCTTTTTGTTAGCTACAGTCCGACGAGGACCTTTACGCGTACGCGCATTTGTTTTCGTGCGTTGACCGCGAACAGGCAAACCACGACGGTGACGAACACCACGGTAACATCCGATTTCAATCAGACGTTTGATGTTAAGCGAAATTTCACGACGCAGGTCGCCTTCCACTTTAACGGATTTGTCAATTGCTTCACGAATTTTCGCAAGCTCATCTTCTGTCAAATCACGAACACGAGTGTCCGCGTTAACGCCAGTTGTGCTCAAGATTTTTTGTGAAGTCACTTTGCCAACACCGAAAATGTATGTCAGAGCGATTTCGACGCGCTTATCACGCGGCAAGTCTACACCAGCTATACGTGCCATAGGCCGTTATCCCTCCTTCTATCCTTGTTTTTGTTTGTGTTTCGGATTTTCACAAATCACCATAACGTTGCCTTTGCGACGAATGACTTTGCATTTTTCGCAAATCGGCTTAACCGAAGGTCTAACCTTCATTGTGATTACCTCCCGAATCTTTCGCTCGCAAACCGCAATGCGGTCTACTTACGATAGGTGATGCGCCCTTTTGTTAAATCATAAGGCGATAACTGTATAACCACCTTGTCTCCTGTCAGAATACGAATAAAGTGCATTCTGAGCTTACCGGAAACATGTGCGAGAATTTGATGACCGTTCTCCAGCTCCACCTTGAATGTGGCATTCGGCAACGGTTCGATCACCGTACCTTCGACCTCAATGATGTCTTCCTTAGCCAACCGTCATTCTCCTTTCGCATGTGCAAACTTCTGTATAACATAACGTAACTTGGTATTGGTCACCCTGCCTGATTCAAGCAAGCTGTTTACAACTTCGCTGCTTATAACAGGCTGTAACTCGAGATGCAGAACGTTCTTCTTCTTCGGCGAGTCAAAGCGCCGCTTATCGCCATCTACAATCATAACGAAACGTTCGTCAATGATGGATATGACGACCGCATAGCTGTCTTCATCCTTGCCCCGAAGCACTTTGACAATTTGGCCTACCTGCGCGAATTTATCCATCTCTGGCTCATTCCGCCTGTGGCTTCGAAAGCGTCAAAATTTCAAAACCATTCTCCGTTACGGCAACCGTATGCTCAAAATGAGCACACATCGAGCCGTCTTCCGTTACGACCGTCCAATTGTCTTCAAGCGTGCGGACATATCGTTCACCGATGTTCACCATAGGTTCGATGCAAAGCACCATTCCTGGCTCAAGCTTCGGTCCGCGACCTGGCATGCCATAGTTCGGAATTTGTGGTTCCTCATGAAGCTTAGCTCCAATTCCATGACCAACAAACTCACGTACAACCGAGAAGCCAGCCGCTTCGACAACTTGCTGAACAGCATGGGATATCGTAAATAGCTTCTCATTCGGACGGATGAGATTCACTGCCGCATAAAGCGACTGTTCCGCTACATCCAGCAGCCTCTGTACTTCAGGCGTTACTGCGCCAACCGCGTAGGTCCATGCAGAGTCGCCATGATAGCCATTGTACTGCGCCCCGATATCAATACTAATAATATCGCCTTCGTTCAACTTCCGAGGTCCTGGAAAACCATGTACCAGCTCGTCATTTACAGAAGCGCAAATGCTGGCGGGAAAACCATTGTAACCTTTAAAAGAAGGCAAGGCTCCTTGACTGCGAATATAGTCTTCAGCTAGTTGATCAAGCTCAATGGTAGTAATACCCGGCTTCACCGACCTCGCCATCAACCGATGTGCATCCGCAACAATTCTGCCAGCTTCTCTCATATAGCGCAGCTCCGATTCGGATTTGCGTATAATCATTACAACGAACCTCGCAAGATGGAAGTAATGTCGGCTGTTACCGCATTAATTTCCTTCTCGCCATCGACTTCGCGAAGAAGACCTTTATCACTGTAATAATCAAGAAGTGGAGCAGTTTTGGAAATGTACTCATCAAGACGCGTTCCAACCTTCTCCTCCGTATCATCCGAGCGCTGATACAATTCGCCGCCGTCTTTATCACAGACGCCTTCTTGCTTCGGTGGATTGAACAGAATGTGATACGTCGTTCCGCATGTTTTGCAAATGCGTCTTCCAGTTAGGCGTGCCATGAGAAATCCACGATCAACCTTTAAATTAACGACATGGTTAATGCCTCGGTCAAGTTCCTTGAGCATGCCATCAAGCGCTTCGGCTTGTTGCAATGTCCGTGGAAAACCGTCCAGCAAAAACCCTTTATTGCAATCGTCTAATGCAAGACGTTCTTTTACGATACCGTTCGTAATCTCATCGGGTACAAGCAGTCCTTTATCGACATACTCTTTCGCTTTGAGACCGAGCGCAGTGCCTTCTTTCATAGCAAGGCGGAATGCATCGCCTGTCGAGATGTGTGGTATACCAAACTCGGAAACGATTCGTTCAGCTTGCGTTCCTTTACCGGCTCCCGGAGGGCCCATGAATAAAATGTTCATTCGTGTTCCTCACTTTAAACACAATAGGCTCATGCGGGTCCGTACCATCGAAAGCGACGTCACGGAAGCCCGAACAGAACCTATTGTTATTTATTGATAAACCCTTTGTAATGGCGTTTGATCAACTGAGTTTCGATTTGCTTCATCGTATCAAGCGCAACGCCGATAACGATTAGAAGCGAAGTTCCGCCAAGTTGCACCGTACGCGGCAATCCTGCAAGTGATCCGAAGAGCACTGGCATTATCGAGATAACCGCTAGGAAAAGCGCGCCCGTCAATGTAATACGCGACATAACGCGGGTCAGATAAGAAGAAGTTGGCTTGCCCGGGCGAATACCTGGGATATAACCACCGTTCTTTTTCATTTGATCCGCCATTTGTACCGGATTAATTTGAACGAAGGTATAGAAGAAGGTGAATCCGATAATCAACAGTACATACAAGACCATACCAAGCGGTTTGTCATAATACATATTATTGATAATCCAGTTAGCCCATACCGATCCATTCCAGAACTGAGCAATCGTAACCGGGAACATCAGAAGCGATACCGCGAAAATAACCGGAATAACACCTGCTCCGTTTACTTTCATTGGGATATGCGTCGATTGTCCGCCGTACATTTTTCTGCCCACTACACGTTTAGCGTATTGAACCGGAATTTTACGAATCCCTTGCTGAACAAAGATTACTCCGACGATGATGGCAATGATCACAATTAGGATCAGAACCATTTTACCAATATTCCAGAACAAAGCAGCTTCTTGACCAATAAATTGATCTTGCCAAATTGTACGGATGTGGCCTGGTATACCAGCAGCGATACCTGCAAAGATCAGGATCGAAATACCGTTACCAATACCACGCTCAGTAATTTGCTCGCCTAGCCACATCAAGAACGCAGTACCTGCAGTCAAGATGATAGCAACAACCAAATAATCAACGAAGGTCGCACCAGGAATCATCTCATTGCCATATTGGCGGTTGAAGCCGATTGCTGTTGCGAAACCCTGGACTAAACCAAGAATAACCGTGCCGTAACGTGTAATTTGCGCGAGCTTACGTTTGCCGTTCTCGCCTTCCTTCGCCCACTCTGCGAATTTAGGTATAACATCCATCGACAACAGCTGCACGATAATCGAAGCTGTAATATATGGCATAATCCCGATTGCAAAAATAGAGAATTTGAAAAGCGCTCCACCAGAAAACGTGTTAAGCAAGCCGAACAAATCTGCACCTGCGCGATCAACTTGTTTAAACACTTCTTTATTGATGCCCGGCACCGGAATGAAAGAACCAATCCGGTAGATGAGCAGGATGAAAAGCGTAAATAGAATGCGCGAGCGCAAATCCGCAACTTTCCAAATGTTGGACACGGTTTTGAACAATTAGATCACCTCGGTTTTACCGCCGGCAGCCTGGATTTTCTCTACCGCAGATTGAGAGAACTTACTTGCTTTTACAGTCAGTTGGACGTTGATTTCACCGTTACCCAAAATCTTAATGCCCGCTAGTGGATTTTTCACAATCCCTTGCTCAAGAAGAACTTCTGGAGTGACTTCGGTGCCTGCTGCAAAGCTGTTAAGCTCTTCAATGTTGATTATGGCATACTCTTTACGGAAACGGTTGTTAAATCCGCGTTTCGGTACACGACGGTACAATGGGTTTTGACCACCCTCGAAACCAGGACGAACACCGCCGCCGGAGCGAGCATTTTGACCTTTGTGACCACGTCCAGCTGTTTTACCGTTACCGGTACCAATACCGCGACCTTTACGTTTTGGCGTTTGCTTGGAACCTGGTGCTGGTGCGAGTTCATGCAATTTCATCGTTCTTGCACCTCCTTGTTTATTTCTTGGTATGAATGACTATCTTATACTTCTTCGACTTTAACCAAGTGGCTAACATGTTTAACCATGCCGCGAATAGCTACAGTATCGTTCAACTCAACGGTTTGACGGATTTTACGAAGTCCCAGCGATGCTACAGTAGCACGCTGTTTCTCGTTACGGCCGATCAAACTGCGAACGAGGGTGATTTGCAATTTTGCCATCGTATACCCCTCCTTAACCTAACAGCTCTTCGACAGTTTTACCACGAAGCTTCGCAACATCTTCAGCACGTTTCAAACGTGAAAGACCTTCGAGCGTTGCGTTAACCATGTTCATGGAGTTCGAAGAACCGAGGGATTTCGTCAAAATATCGCCAACGCCAGCAAGTTCAAGAACTGCACGAACTGGGCCACCAGCGATAACACCTGTACCTTCGGATGCCGGCTTCAGGAGAACTTCTCCAGCGCCGAAATGTCCTAGCACAAGGTGAGGAATTGTTGTACCAACGATTGGAACATGAATCAGGTTTTTCTTAGCATCTTCGATACCTTTGCGGATTGCATCAGGTACTTCGCCTGCTTTACCGATTCCTGCGCCAACATAGCCGTTGCCGTCGCCAACTACTACCAATGCACTAAAGCTGAAGCGGCGTCCGCCTTTAACAACTTTGGCAACACGGTTGATGTTGACAACTTTTTCAGTAAGTTCTAACGTATTCGGATCTATACGCAAGTCGTTTAACCTCCTTATAAGTAAAGTCGATTAGAATTCCAGACCAGCTTCGCGAGCTGCATCAGCAAGCGCCTGAATTCTTCCGTGATACAAGTAACCACCACGATCAAATACTACTTGGTTTACACCTTTCGCTTGAGCGCGTTTAGCAAGCAATTCGCCAACTTTACGAGCAGCTTCGACGCTGCCGCCGTTGCCGATAGCTTCAGTCAGCTCTTTGTCTTGTGTAGAAGCAGCAGCAAGTGTTACTCCTTGTACATCATCGATCAATTGAGCATACATATGCTTAGCGGAACGAAACACAGACAGACGTGGGCGTGCAACCGTTCCATTGATTTTTTTACGAACACGCAAGTGTCTTTTCAGACGTGCCTTGTTTTTATCGCCTTTCGTAATCATTCAAGGTTCACTCCTTTCCAATTCCTCATACCGCTATGTTAAGCAGCCATGTCAGACTGCTTATTTCTTCTTACCAGCTTTACCTTCTTTGCGAATAATGCGCTCGCCTTCATACTTGATACCTTTACCTTTATACGGTTCAGGCTCACGTACAGAACGGATTTTGGCAGCAAATGCGCCAACGAGTTCTTTATCGATTCCGCGAACAGTAATTTTCGTGTTCGCAGGAACGTCGAATTCGATTCCGCCTTCAGGAGCGATTTCCACTGGATGAGAGTAACCAACGTTAAGAACGATTTTCTCACCATTTTTGCTTGCACGATAACCTACGCCAACGAGTTCAAGATTTTTCGAGAATCCGTCAGTAACTCCGCTCACCATGTTAGCGATGATGCTGCGAGTAGTACCGTGCAAAGAGCGATGCAATTTATTGTCAGAAGGACGTTCAATGACGATCTCAGTTTCACTCACATTGACTTTCATATCTTTGTGAAATTCACGGGAAAGCGTTCCTTTAGGTCCTTTAACAGTAATAAGTGTGTTTTCCAAGTTGATTGTTACGCCGTTAGGCACTTGGATTGGCTTGCGACCAATACGGGACATCGTTACACCTCCAATCTTTGTGACTTGTTAATTACCAAACGTAGCAGACGACTTCGCCGCCAGCTTTGCCTTGACGTGCTTCTTTATCAGTCATAATCCCTTTGGACGTGGAAATAATAGCAATTCCCAGACCGCCCAGTACACGAGGGATCTCAGTAGATTTTGTATAAACGCGAAGTCCTGGTTTAGAAATACGTTTCAGACCAGTGATTACACGCTCTTGGCTCGGGCCGTATTTCAAGAAAATACGGATAATCCCTTGCTTGTTATCCTCGATATATTCAGCATCGCGGATGAAACCCTCACGCTTCAGAATTTCAGCGATTTCCTTCTTCACTTTCGAAGCGGGCATTTCAACGGTTTCATGACGAACAAGGTTCGCATTGCGAATGCGTGTCAGCATATCTGCAATCGGATCAGACATAACCATTTGTGTTAACCTCCTTCCCGAACTAGGCTTATTACCAGCTTGCTTTCTTAACGCCAGGGATCTGGCCTTTGTATGCTAACTCACGGAAACAAATCCGGCAAACTTTAAACTTTTGCAAAACAGAGTGCGGACGGCCACAACGTTCACAGCGCGTGTATGCACGCACTTTAAATTTCGGTGTACGCTGTTGCTTCACTTTCATCGAAGTTTTTGCCACTGGGTATTACACCTCCTAAAAGTGGATTACTTCGCAAACGGCATACCCAATTGGGTGAGCAATTCGCGAGATTCTTCGTCCGTTTTTGCCGTCGTCACGATGACGATATCCATACCACGAACTTTATCAACTTTATCGTATTCAATCTCCGGGAAGATCAATTGCTCTTTCAAACCCAGTGTGTAGTTACCGCGACCGTCAAATGCTTTTGAAGATACGCCGCGGAAGTCACGAACACGTGGGAGGGAGATGTTGAACAGCTTATCCAGGAAGTAATACATACGCTCGCCGCGCAGTGTTACTTTAACCCCGATTGGCATGTTCTCACGAAGTTTGAAGCCGGCAATGGACTTCTTCGCGCGAGTTACAACCGGTTTTTGACCGGTGATTTGACGAAGCTCATCAACAGCAACATCAAGTACTTTCGAGTTAGCAACAGCTTCGCCGACACCCATATTGATGACGACTTTCTCGATTTTAGGCACTTGCATAACTGTTGTATAGTTAAACTTCTGCATCAGAGCAGGAGTGATCTCGTTAAGAAAACGATCCTTCATTCTTGCAGCCATGATTCATGGTCCTCCTTCCTACAGTAACGTTAGTCGATTACTTCGCCGGAACGTTTTGCGATCCGAACTTTTTTGCCGTTATCAAGCACTTTATATCCAATGCGAGTTACTTTACCGCTCTTCGGATCAATGTGCATCACGTTCGATACGTGGATCGGCGCTTCTTGCTCGATGATACCGCCCTGCGGGTTAGCCTGCGATGGACGAGTATGCTTTTTAACCATATTGACGCCTTCTACAAGTACGCGGTTTTCACGCGGATATGCAGCGATTACACGGCCTTTTTTGCCTTTATCCTTACCGGAAATGACGATGACCGTATCATCTTTTTTAACGTGCAATTTATTGTTATGCGATTCAAGAATTTTTTTCAATCTTGGCATGAGTTACACCTCCTGCATGCTTGATGATCAAGCTATTGCAATCCCTTGGGGACTTTTATTAGATAACTTCTGGTGCAAGCGATACGATTTTCATGAAATCTTTATCGCGCAGCTCACGAGCAACTGGTCCAAAAATACGAGTACCACGTGGGCTCTTGTCTTCCTTAACGATTACAGCTGCATTTTCGTCAAATGCGATGTAGGAACCGTCTTTACGACGAACCGTACGCTTTGTACGAACGATAACTGCTTTAACAACATCACCTTTTTTGACAACGCCGCCTGGTGTTGCTTGTTTAACGGAACAAACGATTAAATCGCCGATAGCCGCTACGCGACGACCAGTTCCACCAAGTACACGGATACACATCAGTTCTTTAGCTCCTGAGTTGTCAGCGACACGCAAACGGGAAAATGGTTGAATCATGTCAACGTCCTCCTTTCGGACAAAACTAGATTACATTTTCAAACTTAAAGGACAATCGCTACTTCAACAATCTCCACGAGTCTGAAGCGTTTGTCTTTCGAAAGCGGACGAGTTTCCATAATTTTTACAACATCACCGATTTTAGCAGTGTTGTTCTCATCATGGGCTTTGAACTTTTTCGTGGATTTGATACGTTTATGGTACAGGCTGTGTTTTTTATATGTTTCAATAGCAACAACAACTGTTTTATCCATTTTGTCACTCACCACTTTACCGACTAACACTTTGCGGGCATTACGTTCGCTCATGTTCTTCCTCCTTCCTTAAACCTTGGCAATTTTTCCTTAGTTAAGGACTACTATTTAGCTGCTGATTCCGAGTTCTCTTTCACGCAAGATGGTTTTAGCACGAGCAATTTCTCTCCGTACGTCACGAATCCGTGTCGGATTGTCCAGTTGGCCAGTAGCCAATTGGAAACGAAGGTTAAATAGCTCCTCTTTAAAACCATTTACCTTTTGTTCGATCTCAGCAGAGGTTAGGTTACGAAATTCACTAGCCTTCATTTGCTTCACCACCTACTTCTTCGCGTTTCACGAACTTCGTTTTAACAGGCAGTTTGTGTGACGCAAGACGCATTGCTTCGCGAGCAACCTCTTCAGGCACTCCAGCAAGCTCAAACATAATTTTGCCTGGCTTAACGACAGCAACCCATTTCTCAACGTTACCTTTACCGCTACCCATACGAACCTCGAGAGGCTTTTGAGTGATTGGCTTAGCAGGGAAAATCTTGATCCATACTTTACCACCACGTTTGATGTAACGAGTCATAGCAATACGAGCCGATTCGATTTGACGGTTCGTAATCCATGACGGCTCAAGCGCTTGAAGACCGTATTCTCCGAAAGAAACTTCAGTACCGCCTTTAGCGCGACCTTTCATATGTCCGCGTTGTTGCTTGCGGTGTTTGACACGTTTAGGTACCAACATGATTAGTTGCCTCCTTCCTGGGGAGCTTTCTTCTTAACCGGAAGGACTTCGCCACGGTAGATCCAAACTTTTACACCGATACGACCATAAGTCGTATGCGCTTCAGCTGTACCATAATCGATATCAGCACGAAGGGTATGAAGTGGAACTGTACCTTCGCTATAGCCTTCTGAACGAGCAATTTCAGCACCACCGAGACGTCCGCTAACAGCGGTTTTGATCCCTTTAGCGCCAGCACGCATCGAACGTTGGATCGCTTGTTTCAAAGCACGACGGAAAGAAACACGACGCTCCAGCTGTTGTGCGATACTTTCTGCTACAAGAATAGCATCCATATCTGCTTGTTTAATTTCAGAAATATTGATGTGAACTTTTTTGCCTTTAGTGATTTTACCAAGCTCCGTGCGCAGGTTCTCCACTTCGGAACCGCCTTTACCGATAACCATACCCGGCTTAGCAGTTTGAATCGTCACGTTAACACGGTTAGCCGCGCGCTCGATTTCGATATGGGATACTGCCGCATCCTTAAGTTTGTTCTTTAGGTATTCACGAATTTTTACGTCTTCAATCAGAAGATCGCCGAAGTCTTTGCCTGCGTACCATTTGGATTCCCAATCACGGATAATCCCAACACGAAGACCGACCGGATTTACCTTTTGACCCACACGTTATCCCTCCTTATTTCTCAGATACCACCAAAGTGATGTGGCTGGTTCTTTTGTTGATTTTGCTTGCACGTCCCATTGCACGTGGGCGGAAACGTTTCATAGTTGGACCTTGGTTAACGAAAGCCTGGGAAATAACCAGCTTGTTAACGTCCAATTGATAGTTATGCTCAGCGTTAGCAATAGCAGAGTTCAGCAGCTTCTCCAAAATCGGGGAAGCAGATTTAGGCGTGTGACGCAGAATCGCGATTGCTTCGCCAACTTTCTTGCCGCGAATCAAATCCGCAACGAGTTGAGCTTTACGAGGAGCAATACGTACGAATCTCAAATGCGCTTTAGCTTCAGACATGTGTGAACCTCCTTTCAATCCATAAAGATCTTATAGGCAAAATTATCTTCTGCCCGTTTTCTTATCGTCATCATGACCTTTGTACGTACGAGTTGGTGCAAACTCACCGAGCTTGTGTCCAACCATATCTTCCGTTACCCATACTGGTACGTGCTTGCGGCCGTCATAAACGCCGAAAGTGTGGCCAATAAATTGCGGGAAAATTGTCGAGCGGCGGGACCAAGTTTTGATCACGACTTTTTTGTTTGATTCATTCAAATCCTCGACTTTTTTGAGCAGGTAGCCGTCAACAAACGGTCCTTTTTTCAAACTGCGACCCATGTGGAGTCCTCCCTTCGCGGAACATAACGTGACTTTATGTCACGCAGCTTCATTTAAGCAGTTATTACTTCGTACGACGACGAATAATATATTGGCTTGAAGCTTTTTTCTTCTTGCGAGTTTTGAAACCAAGTGTTGGTTTGCCCCAAGGAGACATTGGCGATTTACGACCGATAGGAGCGCGACCTTCACCACCACCGTGTGGGTGATCGTTAGGGTTCATTACTACGCCGCGGACTTCTGGACGTCTGTTCATCCAACGGGAACGGCCGGCTTTACCGATTTTCACGAGTTCGTGATCTTCGTTACCAACAGAACCGATTGTTGCACGGCAAGTTCTCAGAATACGACGAACTTCACCGGAAGAAAGACGGATCGAAACGTAAACTTCTTCTTTACCAAGAAGCTGAGCTTCAGTACCAGCAGCACGAACCAATTGTCCGCCTTTACCTGGTTGCAATTCAATGTTGTGGATAACCGAACCAACAGGAATGTTACCAAGTGGAAGAGTGTTACCTACTTTAATATCAGCAGTAGGACCGGACATTACTTGATCTCCAACTTTAAGACCTTTTGGAGCGATAATGTAGGCTTTCTCACCATCAGCGTAGTGGATCAGAGCAATGTTGGAAGTACGGTTCGGATCGTATTCGATCGTTGCCACTTTACCAGCAATTCCATCCTTAAGACGCTTGAAGTCGATAATCCGATATTTACGTTTGTGTCCGCCGCCTTGATGACGAACCGTAATTTTACCTTGGTTGTTACGACCAGCTTTTTTGAAAAGTGGTGCTAGCAACGATTTCTCCGGTGTGTCTGTTGTGATCTCTTCGAAAGTCGAGACCGACATACCACGACGTGCAGGAGAGGTCGGTTTATACTTTTTAATTGGCACTTGAATTTCCTCCTTTTCTAAACAGACGTTTCAAAGAACTCAAGTTCTTTGCTATCATCGCTCAGTTGAACGATTGCTTTTTTCCATTCGGATCTATAACCGCTATATTTACCATAGCGTTTAGGCTTACCAGCCACACGCATTGTGTTAACGCTAGTAACCTTAACTTTGAAAATTTGCTCAATAGCGTTTTTGATTTCCGTTTTGTTAGAGCGAAGATCAACTTCGAACACGTAACGTTTGGAAACCATGTATTCGCTAGTACGTTCTGTAATAACAGGACGTTTAATAATATCGCGAGGGTTTTTCATTACGCAAACACCTCCTGTACTTTCTCAACAGCATCTTTAGTGATGATGAGCTTGTCATATACAAGTACATCCAGAACATTAATGCCGTCAGCTGCAACGAATTTCACACCTGGGATGTTACGAGCAGACAATGCTACATTGTCATCATAGCTAGGCAAAACAACAAGCGCTTTACGAGCCACTTTCAGATTGTTCAGAATCGCTACGAATTCTTTCGTCTTAGGAGCCGAGAACGACAATTGATCAAGAACGATAATTTCGTTAGCGATCACCTTCGAAGATAGAGCCGATTTGATTGCCAAACGACGAACTTTCTTAGGAAGCTTGAATCCGTAAGAGCGTGGAGTCGGTCCAAATACTGTACCGCCGCCAACCCATTGCGGGGAGCGAATGCTACCTTGACGAGCACGGCCAGTTCCTTTTTGTTTCCAAGGCTTACGACCGCCACCACGTACTTCAGAGCGTCCTTTAGTTTTGTGAGTTCCTGCACGCTCAGCAGCTTGCTGAAGCGTAACAGCGCTGTGTAGAACGTGTTTGTTAGGCTCGATACCGAATACGCTATCTGCCAATTCAACTTCGCCTACTTGCGAACCGCTCACATTGTATAATGTTACTTTAGGCATTTATTGTTCCTCCTTTCTTCTAAGAATTTATTTCTTAACGGTAAGTTTAACTTTCACAAAACCGTTTTTAGGACCTGGAATAGAACCTTTAACTAGCAACACGTTACGCTCAGCGTCTACGCGGATAACTTCAAGCTTTTGGATCGTGATAGCTTCAGTACCCATGTGACCTGGAAGGCGTTTGCCTTTCGGTACGCGGTTCGCTTGAATCGAACCCATGGAACCTGGACCACGGTGGTAACGGGAACCGTGAGACATAGGACCCGTGCTTTGTCCCCAACGTTTAATAACGCCGGCAAAGCCTTTACCTTTAGAAATACCTGTTACGTCAACGAATTCGCCTTCTGCGAACAGGTCAGCTTTAACCACTTGACCTACTTCGTAGTCACCCAATTGAATGCCGCGAATTTCACGAACGTAGCGCTTAGGAGTAGCTCCCGCTTTTTTAGCGTGGCCAATTTCCGGCTTAATAGTTCTGCTTTCTTTCTTGTCGGCATAGCCGAGTTGAACAGCTTCGTAACCATCAGTTTCCTGGTCTTTCTTCTGCAAAACGACACATGGTCCAGCTTCGATAACCGTAACCGGAATTACGTTACCTTCAGCAGTAAACACTTGAGTCATTCCAAGTTTTTTACCTAAGATACCTTTCATGTTGACACCTCATTTCCCTTCTATATCACATATACTGGTGTTGCTTTTACAGTTTGATTTCGATATCTACACCGGATGGTAAATCCAGGCGCATCAACGCATCAACCGTTTGCGGCGTAGGGTTAACAATGTCGATCAAGCGTTTATGTGTACGCATTTCGAATTGCTCCCTGGAATCCTTGTACTTGTGCACCGCACGGAGAATGGTGATGATTTGCTTTTCCGTTGGAAGCGGAATCGGCCCGGAAACACTCGCTCCGGAACGTTTTGCAGTTTCCACAATTTTCTCTGCGGATTGATCAAGAATCCTGTGATCGTACGCTTTCAAGCGAATACGAATCTTTTGCTTTGCCATATAAGTCCCTCCTTCTATCGCCCAATTTATTATCGGACATACTCCATGAGAAAACCCGGCACATGCCCCATGGCAAAGGGGCCGGGTGTGTCGGCAACCTCTCACATCATCGCAACGTCACAGACCAACAGACATTATTATAACGAAATGAATAGGCAAATGCAAGCAGAACTTTGCTTTCATGCTAATTTCAATTAAATTAGCGGTCTTTCATCCTTTTATGAAGGAATATAGAGCCTCTGATGCTATTAGCTTCGACATTTTGCCAGCCCCATAAACAAAAAGAATACAGTACCTTCTATATATAATAGAAGAAACGCATCCGAATACCTTCATCTGACGGCAGCAAACCGCTAAAACAGCAGAAGATCGCACCTCTGTTCGTACATGGGCAAGCTTTCACCTATGACCCGACAGAAAAGCGATCTTCTATGCTTTATTAATCACGTATTGCTCCGATCAAACATCCACCCTATTCCTGTTGTTAACCTAGCACAATCCGATCGTCGGCCAGTTTCTTGCCGCTAATTTGCTCGAATTCGTTGAGCAGTTGCGCTACAGTCAGATCCTTCTTGCGCTGCTCGTTTACATCAAGAATGATTCGACCCTTGTCCATCATAATAAGCCGGTTGCCAAGACGGATTGCCTGCTCCATATTATGCGTCACCATCAGCGTCGTCAGCTTCATTTCGTGTACAAGCGAATCCGTGAGCGCTGTAATCAGCTCTGCGCGAGCAGGATCAAGCGCGGCCGTGTGCTCATCAAGCAGCAATATTTGAGGCTTTGTAAAGGTCGCCATCAAGAGGCTAAGCGCTTGCCGCTCTCCACCTGATAGAAGGCCAACCTTTGCGCCCAAGCGGTTCTCAAGCCCAATGCCGAGCCTTGAAAGCTGCTCCTTGAAAAAAGCGCGCTTGGCCGGCGTCACACCTAGCATTAGTCCACGAGGCTTGCCTCTTTTATAAGCCATAGCCAGATTTTCCTCAATCGTCATGCGCGGCGCTGTGCCCGCCATTGGATCTTGAAATACTCTGCCGATCCATTTGCTGCGTTTATACTCGGGAAGCAGTGTCATTTTATCCCCAGCAATTTCAACATCGCCGGCATCTGGGCGCATGACACCCGATATAATATTCATCAAAGTAGACTTGCCTGCTCCATTACTTCCAATGACCGTAACAAAATCGCCCGGCTTCAGATGAAGATTAATGTTAATTAAAGCTGTCTTTTCATCAACCGTTCCTGGATTAAAAAGCTTGGACACCTTTGAAATGTTCAGCATTACTGCCCACCTCCACGTTGTACAGGATCAGTAAGCAGCTCCGCCGAGCGTTTGCGGGCCATTTTTTTCTGCTTAAACGATTTCTGAATGGTTGGAACAACAAGGGCAACAATAACGATTACCGCAGTAATCAGCTTTAAGTCAGAAGCTTTGAGCCACTCTACCCGGTAGGCAATCGTAATAATGATTCGATACACAATGGAACCAAGAACGACAGCCAGCGTAGCCCAAAAAACTTTACGAGCTCCAAAAATAGCCTCACCAATAATAACGGAAGCCAAACCGACGACGATAACGCCGATCCCCATGGAAATATCAGCAGCAGTGGACTGCTGTGCGAATAAACCTCCTGATAAAGCAACGAGCGCGTTGGAGAGGGATATACCGATGATTTTAGTAGTTTCCGTGTTGGAGCCAAAGCTTCGAATCATCCGCTCATTATCTCCTGTTGCGCGCAGGCTTAGCCCTAAATCGGTATGCAGAAACAAATCGAGGAGCAGCTTGGTCACAATAACAACGATAACGACAATAACAAGTACGTTGCTAGTCGTAAAAATCGTATCCATGCCATATACGGACACATTAGGCTTGCCCATAATCCGCAGATTAATGGAATAAAGGGCTATCATCATAATAATGCCGGATAGCAGGCCATTTATTTTACCTTTTGTATGCAAAAGCCCGGTAATGGCTCCCGCCACTGCACCGCCAGCAAAAGCAGCAATAGTAGCTACCCAGGGTGATGCACCATTCGTAATCAAAATCATAGCAATGCCGCCACCCGTAGTGAAGCTGCCTTCTACAGTCAAATCCGGAAAATCTAATATACGATACGTAATGTAGACGCCAAGCGCCATCAAAGCATAAATTAAACCAAGCTCAATTGCACCAGGCATCGATTTCAATAAACTAAGCAATTGGGAACCTCCTCATGGCAAACGGGGGAATTTTAAACGGCTACTGCCGTCTAATGGCGACAATAGCCGTTACATTGTAAAAAAATGCCCGTTAAGTTGCAAACTATTCAATAATGTTGGAAGCAGCATCCTTCACTTGATTTTTCATCTCATCGGTTACGGTAATGCCTTGTTCCTTAGCTGCCTTCATGTTCAAAATAAGATCCAGCTTGTCCGGCACGGTTACTTTCATTTCGCCCGGCTTTTTGCCATTTTTCAAGATATCCACAGCCATTTGGCCTACTTGGTAACCATGGTCATAATATTTGAAGCCAATTGTTGCAAAAGCGCCGCGCTCAACCGTATCACGATCACTCGCAAAAAACGGAAGATCATTATCATTAGCTGTTTTAATTAGTGTATCCAGACTGCTCACTACTGAATTATCCAAAGTAATATACAGTGCGTCTACTTTACCCACAAGGGAAGCAGCCGCCTGCTGTACCTCTGATGTGTTGCTCACAGCTGCACGAACAAGCTTAATGTCATGCTTAGCAAGCGCTTCTTCTGCAATTTTTGCCATGACAACTGCATTAGGCTCACCTTCATTAATAACAAGGCCAACATTTTTCACTTTCGGGAAATTAGCAGCTACAAAATCCATTAGCTCTGTAATTGCTGAAGGATTTGTATCGGATGCTCCAGACACAAGACCGCCTGGGGCATCAAGATTTGTAACAAGCTTCGAATCAATCGGATCGGTAACAGCTGCAAAAAGCACAGGACGATCAGTCACTTCTTTCACTAGTGCTTGTGCTGACGGTGTAGCAATACCTAACGCCAAATCACTTTTATCGGCGGCGATCTTTTGAGCCAGCGTTTGGTTGTTCGCTTGATCTGCTTGCGCCGTATTAAAATCAATGGTCAAATTCTGACCTTCAACCAAGCCCGCATCCTTCAAGGCCGCTATAAATCCTTCTCTCGTAGCGTCTAGCGACGGATGTTCGACATATTGTGAAATCGAAATTTTATAATTTTCTTTCGCTCCACTGTCTGTTGCTTCAGCAGAACTGCTTGGTGCAGTTGAAGCCTGCTCCCCTGTATTACCCGATCCTTTATTGCCCCCACATGCCGAAATGACCAAAACGAGTACTAGCATTAATCCTACCCACATATTTTTCTTCATCATCTCTAAAACCCTCCCCTACATAATAAGCTGCATTTGTCTAAGTTCCCATAAGGTTTCCTTCTATTGCAGCTGTATACATCTTATCTCATATTAAAGGCGATGCAGCAGCGCCGTCAATGACTTGTCCATGGAAAATAAAAAAACCTCTCACCGAGGTGAGAGGTTTAAGTCGTGCGCGGCTTAAAGCCGCACGCGATTATTTTTGGATAGTTGCTACAGCGCCAGCGCCTACAGTACGGCCGCCTTCACGGATGGAGAAACGAGTTCCCTCTTCAACCGCGATTGGAGCGATAAGCTCAACAGTAACTGTGATGTTGTCGCCAGGCATAACCATTTCAGTACCTTCTGGAAGGTTGATGATACCAGTAACGTCAGTTGTACGGAAGTAGAACTGTGGACGGTATCCAGTGAAGAAAGGCTTGTGACGGCCACCCTCTTCTTTAGTCAGAACGTAGATTTGTGCAGTGAAGTTAGTGTGTGGTTTAACCGAACCCGGTTTAGCCAATACTTGTCCACGCTCAATATCTTTACGGTCTACACCACGAAGCAATGCGCCAACGTTGTCGCCTGCTTGAGCGGAGTCAAGCAATTTACGGAACATTTCAACGCCAGTTACAACGGATTTGCGGGACTCTTCAGCAAGACCGATAATTTCGATCTCGTCGCCTACTTTGATAACGCCACGCTCAACACGGCCAGTTGCTACTGTACCACGGCCAGTGATTGTGAAAACGTCCTCGACAGGCATAAGGAAAGGTTTCGCAACATCGCGCTCAGGAGTTGGGATGTAAGTATCAACTTGCTCGAAGAGCTCGATGATTTTGTCAGCCCAAGGACCTTCTGGGTTTTGCAGAGCTTCACGAGCAGCACCGCGGATGATTGGAGTGTCGTCGCCTGGGAACTCATACTCGGAAAGAAGGTCGCGAACTTCCATCTCAACCAGTTCAAGAAGCTCTTCGTCTTCAACCATGTCGCATTTGTTCAAGAATACAACGATGTAAGGAACGCCAACTTGCTTGGACAGCAAGATGTGCTCACGAGTTTGTGGCATAGGACCATCAGCTGCGGAAACTACCAGGATTGCTCCATCCATTTGTGCAGCACCAGTGATCATGTTTTTTACATAGTCGGCGTGACCTGGGCAGTCAACGTGAGCGTAGTGACGAGCTGGCGTCTCATACTCAACGTGAGCTGTCGAGATCGTGATACCGCGCTCGCGCTCTTCTGGAGCTTTATCGATTTGGTCAAAAGCAATAGCAGCACCGCCGTATTTTTTGGAAAGTACAGTAGTGATTGCTGCAGTCAGAGTCGTTTTACCGTGATCGACGTGACCAATAGTACCGATATTAACGTGCGGTTTGTTACGTTCAAATTTAGCTTTTCCCATTGAACTTAATCCTCCTCAATATTTAAAAGGTTTTATATGGTGGCTGAGCACTTGCTTGCTTAGCAAGCTGTAATGCCAACCGGAGTAAAAAAGACCAGCCTAGACAAAGGCAAAAATTATTCGCCTTTGTGTTTAGCAATAATCTCTTCAGAAATCGATTTAGGAACTTCTTCATAGTGAGAAAGCTCCATCGAGAACACGCCGCGTCCTTGTGTACCTGAACGAAGTGTTGTGGAATAACCGAACATCTCGGAGAGAGGCACCTTAGCACGGATAATTTGCGCACCTGCGCGAGTATCCATACCTTCAATACGACCACGACGGGAGTTCAACATACCCATAACATCGCCCATGTACTCTTCAGGAACAGTAACTTCAACTTTCATGATTGGCTCAAGCAGAACTGGCTTACATTTCTCTTTGGCAGCTTTAAGCGCCATCGAACCTGCAATTTTAAACGCCATCTCCGAGGAGTCAACATCATGATAAGATCCGTCGAAAACAATCGCTTTAACATCAACGAGCGGGAAGCCAGCGATAACGCCGTTCTTCATCGACTCTTCGATACCAGCTTGGATTGGAGCGATAAATTCACGAGGAATCGATCCACCCACAACCTTGTTCTCGAACACGAAACCGTCACCCGGCTCTTGTGGAACGAATTCAATCCAGCAATGGCCATATTGACCTTTACCACCGGATTGACGAACGAATTTACCTTCGACTTTTGCAGCTTGACGGAACGTCTCACGATAAGCAACTTGAGGCTTACCAACGTTTGTCTCAACCTTAAATTCACGAAGCATACGGTCAACTAGAATCTCAAGGTGAAGCTCACCCATACCAGAGATAATTGTTTGGTTTGTTTCTTCATCCGTATGCGCACGGAAAGTAGGATCTTCTTCCGCAAGCTTGGAAATCGCGATACCTAGTTTGTCTTGGTCAGCTTTCGTTTTTGGTTCGATAGCTACCGAGATAACTGGATCAGGGAAATTCATAGATTCAAGAATAATCGGTTTTTTCTCATCGCAAAGCGTATCGCCTGTAATGGTATCTTTCAAACCAACTGCAGCAGCGATATCTCCAGAGTAAACCTCGGAAATTTCTTGACGGCTGTTCGCATGCATTTGCAGAATCCGACCAATACGCTCACGTTTGTTCTTTGTACCATTCAGAACATACGAACCGGATTTTAGGACGCCGGAGTACACACGGAAGAACGTCAATTTACCAACATAAGGGTCCGTCATGATTTTGAATGCCAGAGCCGAGAACGGTTCTGAATCTGAAGATTGACGAATTTCCTCAGTACCGTCATCAAGAGTACCTTTGATAGCTGGTACATCAAGTGGCGATGGAAGGTAGTCAACAACAGCATCCAACATCATTTGAACGCCTTTATTGCGGTACGAGGAGCCTACGATAACTGGGAAGATTTTAACTTCACAAACGCCTTTACGAAGCGCTGCTTTAATTTCTGGAATTGTAATTTCTTCGCCTTCCAGATATTTCATCGTCAAATCTTCGTCCAGCTCGGCAACTTTCTCGATCAATTCCGTACGGAGTTCTTCGACTTGGTCGGCATACTCAGCAGGAATTTCGATTTTCTCAGGGTCTTTTCCGAGATCATCTTTGTATTTGTATGCTACGCGTTCAACGATATCGATAACGCCGACAAAATCACTCTCAGCACCAATCGGAATTTGAATCGCAACAGCATTTGCTTGTAGACGTAAACGCATATCCTTGATAACATTCAAGAAATCCGCGCCGATAATGTCCATTTTGTTGATATAAGCAATCCGTGGAACACCGTAACGGTCAGCTTGACGCCATACGGTTTCGGACTGAGGCTCAACGCCTTCTTTTGCACTGAAAACGCCAACTGCCCCGTCCAATACGCGGAGGGAACGTTCAACTTCTACTGTGAAGTCAACGTGTCCCGGGGTATCGATGATATTGATGCGGTGACCATCCCATTGAGCAGTCGTCGCGGCAGACGTAATCGTAATACCGCGCTCTTGCTCTTGTTCCATCCAGTCCATCGTAGCGGCGCCTTCATGCACCTCTCCGATTTTGTGAGTCCGGCCTGTGTAGAACAAGATACGCTCAGTTGTAGTAGTTTTACCCGCATCGATATGCGCCATAATCCCGATATTCCGTGTATTTTTCAAGGAGAACTCTCTAGCCATGAACTGGTCTCCTCTCATTAAATGAGATTATTTGTTGATTCAGCGTTAGCCGAATCCTACCAACGGTAGTGAGCAAACGCTCTGTTTGCTTCTGCCATTTTGTGTGTATCTTCGCGCTTCTTAACGGATGCGCCAGTGTTATTGGAAGCATCAGTAATTTCAGCAGCCAAACGCTCTACCATCGTTTTCTCACCGCGGTTACGTGAGTAGTTCACGAGCCAACGGAGACCAAGCGATGTACGGCGCTCAGGTTTAACTTCGATCGGCACTTGATAGTTGGCACCGCCGACACGGCGTGCTTTAACCTCAAGTACTGGCATGATATTTTTCAAAGCTGCTTCGAACACTTCCATCGGATCTTTACCCGTGCGTTCTTGGATCAGTTTGAAGGCATCGTACAACAGCGTTTGTGCTGTTCCGCGTTTACCGTCGATCATAATGCGGTTGATGAGTCTCGTTACCAGTTTGCTATTGTAAACCGGATCCGGAAGCACATCACGTTTTGTTACAGGACCTTTGCGTGGCATGAGAAAGTCCCCCTTTCCTGAATGATAATTTCATTAGTGGTAAAACAATTCTTATTTCTTAACTTTAGGACGTTTAGCACCGTATTTCGAACGAGATTGGTTACGGTTGTTAACTCCCGCTGTATCCAAAGCGCCGCGAACGATATGATAACGTACACCTGGAAGGTCTTTTACCCGTCCGCCACGGATCAATACTACACTGTGCTCTTGCAGGTTATGTCCGATACCCGGAATGTAAGCTGTAACCTCTACGCGGTTAGTCAAACGGACACGCGCGTATTTACGAAGTGCAGAGTTCGGTTTTTTCGGAGTCATTGTACCTACACGAGTGCACACACCGCGTTTTTGCGGAGCATTGATGTTTGTAGCTTCACGTTTCAAGGCGTTGAAACCTTTTTGCAAAGCTGGCGATTTCGATTTAACGACTTTAGCTTGGCGTCCTTTACGGACTAGCTGGTTAATTGTTGGCATGTTGCCACCCCCTTCCGTTATTCATGTCATTTAATATGGTAGACATTACACCTAATTTTAAAGCCCACAGATCCAGGTGGTTCATAAAAGAACAAATAAAAATTCTTACCAGTCCATCATCAGGTTGAAGTTGCACCAGCAAAAATGCTTTTTTCCTTTATTCATCATCGGTTACGAGCGCTGCCATAGCAGCTCCGACATCAATTCCGCAGGTTTTCCCAAGGTCTTGCATCGTTTCTACCCATTTGACCGGGATACTCGACCGCTCACACAAATGAAGTACCTTCTCTTTCATTCGTGGATCTGCATCTTGAGCAATGTAGACTTCGATTGCTTTATCTTGCTCAAGCATCTTCGTCGTCTGTTTCGCGCCAACTTTAAACTGCATGGAATCACCTATCCTTTAGCGGTAGAAGATCACACAATTAGGCACACTTCGATATAGTATCACCTGTACACCTAGAGTGTCAAGTGGCTTTATCAGAAAAGCCGCAAATGTTAGTCATTACCTCTTCTGAAAAGCTGCTAGAATCTCGATATACGCATACGCAGGCAGCTTCCCCTCACTTGCAAGGGGAGGCCGCCGCAGCATGCATGCTTCAAGCCTTAGTCAACGGTAACTGCTTCTGATTCCAGTTCGCCTTGGTTTACAACAGTTTCCTGCTCATCCTCAAGACCTACCAGACGGATATTGCGATAACGCGGCATACCCGTACCAGCCGGAATCAACTTACCGATAATAACATTTTCCTTCAGACCAAGCAACTGATCGACCTTGCCTTTAATAGCAGCGTCAGTCAAGACGCGAGTCGTTTCTTGGAAAGAAGCTGCCGACAAGAACGAATCCGTCTCAAGAGACGCTTTCGTAATACCGAGCAATACAGGTTTCGCTACTGCTGGCTCTTTATCAGCAAAGATTGCTTCGCGGTTGGCAGACTCATATTCATGAATGTCTACGAATGCGCCTGGCAGAAGCTTCGTTTCTCCCGCATCAACGATACGGATTTTGCGGAGCATTTGCTTAACCATGACTTCAATATGCTTGTCATTGATTTCTACCCCTTGGTTCCGGTAGACGCGCTGTACTTCCTGCAAAATATAGTTTTGAACACCACGGATACCTTTAATCCGAAGCATATCTTTAGGGTCAATTGAACCATCTGTCAGCTCGTCGCCGGCTTCAAGATGCTGACCTTTTACAACACGGATACGCGAACCGTAAGTGATCGCATAAGTTTTGGATTCCGCTTCACCTTGAACTTCGATTTCACGGCGATCCTTCGCTTCACGAATTTCTTTGACCACACCATCAAGCTCGGTGATAATCGCTTGACCTTTCGGATTACGCGCCTCGAAAAGCTCCTGAATACGCGGCAAACCTTGCGTAATATCGTCTCCGGCAACACCGCCGGTATGGAATGTACGCATCGTGAGCTGTGTTCCTGGCTCACCGATGGATTGAGCAGCAATGATACCGACTGCTTCACCGATCTCAACATGCTTGCCTGTTGCCAGGTTGCGGCCATAACAAGTTTTACAAACGCCATGACGAGCGCGGCAGCTGAGTACGGAACGGATTTGCAGTTTTTCAATACCTGCATCAATAATCGCATCGGCTCTGTTGGAATCAATCAGATCGTTGCGGCTTACGATAACTTCGCCAGTCTTCGGATGACGAACGGTCTCGAAAGCGTAGCGGCCTTCAATACGGTCGTAAAGATCCTCAATAACCTCTTTACCGTCTTGAATTTTGCTGACTGAGAAGCCTTTATCGGTTCCGCAGTCTTCTTCACGAACGATAACATCCTGTGCAACGTCAACGAGCCTACGAGTCAGGTAACCGGAGTCAGCTGTACGAAGAGCTGTATCCGCGAGACCTTTCCGCGCTCCATGCGTCGAGATGAAGTACTCGAGTACTGTCAGACCTTCGCGGAAGTTCGATTTGATTGGCAACTCGATAATCCGACCCGATGGATTGGCCATCAGCCCACGCATACCGCCCAGTTGGGTGATTTGCGATTTATTACCCCGTGCTTTCGAGTCAACCATGAGCATAATATTGTTGTAACGATCCATGGACTTCATCAAGATTTCCGTCAGCTCGTCTTTACATTTGCTCCAAATGCTAATAATCCGGTCATAACGCTCCTCGTTCGTAATCAGACCACGACGGTACTGATTCATAACGATAGCAACCTGATCATCTGACTTCTTAAGAAGCTCTGTTTTCTCCGGCGGCACGATAACGTCCGATACGGCGATCGTAATACCTGCACGCGTGGAGTAAGTGAAGCCAAGCTGCTTGATACGGTCAAGGATGACAGCCGTCAGCGTCGTATGGTAGTTTCTGAAGCACTCAGCAATAATATTACCGAGATAATCTTTACCAACACCGCCTGCTATCGGCAATTCATCAATGATTTTTTTCAAATCACTGCCTTTTTCGTATACAAAATATTTATCCGGCGTTCCGTTCAAGAGGTTCGTTTTCGTAGCCTCGTTGATATAAGGGAAATCCTCCGGGAAAATTTCGTTAAAAATAACTTTACCAACCGTCGTTGACATCAACGACTGCTGTTGTTTTTCGGTGAACACTGTCTTTTTCAAAACTTTCACCGGAATAAAGACACGTGCATGCAGCGAAACAATACCGCGTTGGTACGCCGATACCGCTTCATTCACCGTTGCAAACACCGAACCCGTACCAAGCGCTTCCTTGTTGTCCATCGTCAGATAATAACTGCCGAGAACCATATCCTGGGAAGGTGTAACGACTGGCTTGCCGTCTTTAGGGTTCAAAATGTTGCCCGATGCAAGCATAAGCAAGCGAGCTTCCGCTTGTGCTTCTGCAGACAATGGAACGTGGACGGCCATTTGGTCACCGTCGAAATCCGCGTTATAAGCGGTACATACGAGCGGGTGAAGCTTGATGGCGCGACCTTCAACCAAAATCGGCTCAAATGCTTGGATACCGAGTCTGTGAAGGGTCGGGGCACGGTTAAGCAGAACCGGGTGCTCCTTAATTACTTCTTCAAGAACATCCCATACTTCAGGGCTTACGCGCTCAACTTTGCGCTTCGCGCTCTTAATATTGTGCGCAAGTCCTTTGTTGACGAGTTCTTTCATAACGAATGGCTTAAACAGCTCAAGCGCCATTTCCTTCGGAAGTCCGCATTGGAACATCTTCAGGTTAGGTCCTACTACGATAACGGAACGGCCAGAGTAATCGACACGTTTACCGAGCAAGTTTTGACGGAAACGTCCTTGCTTACCTTTCAGCATATGGCTGAGCGATTTGAGCGGACGGTTACCCGGTCCAGTCACTGGACGACCACGACGGCCGTTATCAATCAGCGCATCAACTGCTTCTTGAAGCATACGTTTCTCATTTTGCACGATAATGTCAGGAGCACCCAGATCAAGCAGACGCTTCAGACGGTTGTTACGGTTGATTACACGACGGTACAGGTCATTAAGGTCAGATGTCGCAAAACGTCCGCCATCCAGTTGTACCATTGGGCGAAGCTCAGGAGGGATAACTGGAAGCACATCGAGAATCATCCATTCCGGCTCATTGCCGGAGTTGCGGAATGCTTCAATGACTTCAAGACGCTTGATCGCACGGTTACGGCGTTGGCCCTGAGCCGTACGAAGCTCTTCTTTAAGCTGTTCAAGCTCTTTCTCCACTTCAATGTCCTGCAGCAGTTTTTTGACTGCCTCAGCACCCATTCCAGCGTGGAAGCCGTAGCCATATTTCTCACGGTAGCTGCGGTATTCCTTTTCGGACAGCAGCTGTTTTTTCTCCAGCGGCGTATCACCAGGATCGGTTACAACATAAGATGCAAAGTATATGATCTCCTCAAGCGAACGAGGCGACATATCCAGTGCCAAGCCCATGCGGCTAGGAATTCCTTTGAAATACCAGATATGAGATACAGGAGCTGCAAGCTCAATATGTCCCATACGCTCACGGCGAACTTTCGCACGTGTTACTTCAACGCCACAGCGATCACAGACGACGCCTTTATAGCGAACGCGCTTGTACTTGCCGCAGTGACACTCCCAGTCTTTGGTAGGACCAAAAATTTTCTCGCAGAAGAGGCCTTCCTTCTCCGGTTTTAACGTCCTATAGTTGATCGTTTCCGGCTTTTTAACTTCTCCGCGGGACCAGGAACGAATTTTCTCAGGCGAGGCAAGCCCAATTTTCATATACTCGAAGTTGTTCACGTCCAACAAGGAGCAACCCTCCTTCGTCATGTATGGCTATTTCATGCATACTAGCGGCTGCGTATTCGCTAGTAGCGTACACGCAGCTCGGCTAGGTTTTTATTCAAGAGCGCTGACTTCAGCGCCTTCTAGATTAAGGTTCAGCTTATCTCCTGCTGCGTCATCATCGTCATCCGACTCTCTTAGCTCGATCTCTTCTTCATTTTCGGTCAGGATTTTAACATCCATACCCAAACTTTGAAGCTCTTTGATCAATACTTTGAATGACTCTGGTACGCCCGGCTCTGGTACGTTCTCGCCCTTGACAATCGACTCATACGTCTTCACACGACCAACAACATCATCGGATTTGACGGTAAGAATTTCTTGCAAGGTGTAAGCAGCACCATAGGCTTCAAGCGCCCATACTTCCATCTCACCGAAACGCTGTCCGCCGAATTGAGCTTTACCACCCAATGGCTGTTGCGTAACGAGCGAGTAAGGACCTGTGGAACGAGCATGGATTTTATCATCAACCATGTGCGCAAGTTTGATCATGTACATGACACCAACGGTAACTTCACGTTCAAAGTTTTCACCCGTACGGCCATCATAAAGTACAGTCTTACCATTACGCTGCATGCCTGCTTCTTCCATTGCATCAAAAACGTCATTCTCCCGCGCGCCGTCAAATACCGGCGTCGCAGCATGCAAGCCAAGACGTTTACAAGCCAGACCCAAGTGAACTTCAAGCGCTTGGCCGATGTTCATACGGGAAGGTACGCCCAGTGGGTTGAGAACAACTTCTACTGGTGTGCCATCCGGCAGGAAAGGCATATCTTCTTCCGGCATAATGCGGGCAATAACCCCTTTATTACCGTGACGTCCGGCCATTTTATCACCCTCGGAAATTTTCCGTTTTTGAGCGATATAAGCACGAACGAGTTGATTTACACCAGGAGGCAGCTCATCGCCGTTCTCGCGGGTAAATACTTTTACGTCCACAACGATTCCATCGGTACCATGAGGTACGCGAAGCGAAGTATCCCTTACTTCACGAGCTTTTTCACCGAAAATCGCATGAAGAAGACGCTCTTCAGCTGTCAGTTCCGTTACACCTTTAGGTGTTACTTTACCAACAAGAATATCGCCTGCACTAATTTCTGCGCCGACACGGATAATACCGCGCTCGTCGAGATTTTTTAGTGCTTCTTCGCCGACATTTGGAATGTCGCGTGTAATTTCTTCTGGTCCAAGCTTCGTATCACGGGCTTCCGACTCATATTCCTCAATGTGAATCGAGGTATAAACGTCTTCTTTAACAAGCTTTTCACTAAGAAGAATTGCATCCTCATAGTTGTAGCCTTCCCATGTCATAAAGGCAACGACCACGTTGCGGCCCAGTGCCAATTCACCTTGCTCAGTCGACGGTCCATCAGCGAGAATATCGCCTTTTTGGATTACATCGCCTTTGTGAACAAGAGGACGCTGGTTAATACATGTTCCTTGGTTGGAACGCGTAAACTTGTGAAGCTTATGTTTAACGAGATCGCCAGTTACCGACTTGCCGTCAATTTGCTCTACACGGCGCAGCCAAATTTCATTGGCAGATACACGTTCAATAATTCCATCGAATTTGGAGACAATACATACACCGGAGTCTTTAGCCGACTTATGCTCCATACCCGTACCGACAAGCGGCGCTTTCGGGATCAAGAGAGGTACGGCTTGCCGCTGCATGTTGGAACCCATAAGCGCACGGTTGGAGTCATCGTTCTCCAAGAACGGAATAAGCGCCGTCGCAACCGATACAACCTGCTTAGGAGATACGTCCATGTAGTCAACGCGCTCGCTTGGCATCGTAAGAATGTTATCCGCTTGTTTATTATAACGAACGATAACACTGCTATCTTCGAACTTGCCTTCTGCAGTCAGCTTCGCATTCGCTTGCGCGATTACATAGTTGTCTTCCTCATCGGCAGTCAAATAAGCAATTTGTTCCGTTACAATTCCTGTCTTCGCATCTACCCAACGATAAGGAGCTTCAATGAAGCCATATTCGTTAATGCGGGCAAAAGATGACAAGGAGTTGATCAGACCGATATTCGGTCCCTCTGGCGTCTCGATCGGACACATCCGCCCATAGTGGGAGTGATGGACGTCACGGACTTCAAAGCCCGCGCGCTCACGCGTCAAACCGCCGGGTCCGAGTGCAGACAGACGACGTTTGTGCGTCAGTTCAGCAAGCGGATTCGTTTGGTCCATAAACTGCGAGAGCTGTGAGGATCCGAAGAACTCTTTAATCGAAGCAATAACGGGACGAATGTTAATCAAAGCCTGCGGCGTAATCGCGTTCGCATCCTGGATCGACATCCGTTCACGCACTACTCTTTCCATACGGGACAGACCGATACGGAATTGGTTTTGCAGAAGCTCCCCTACGGAACGCAGACGACGGTTACCCAAGTGGTCAATGTCATCCGTGCTTCCTACACCTTGAAGTAGGTTAAGGAAATAGTTAATGGAAGCAATAATATCTGCCGGCGTGACATGCTTCACTGCTTTATCAATAATCCCGTTTGCAATAACCTTAATGACTTTAGTTTCATCAAGTGGCGAGAATACACTGATTGCTTGCAGTGGAATACTATCTGCATCAAGTACGCCATTGGCAACATGATACGTTTTGAAGCCAACATTTGTTTCAAGCTTCTCCAAAATGTCATCCAACAAACGGCGGTCAATCATCTGACCTGCTTCAGCAATGATTTCACCCGTCGATGGATCGACAAGCGTTTCAGCTAAGCGATGATTGAACAGACGGTTTTTGATATGAAGCTTTTTATTAATCTTGTAACGTCCTACATTCGCTAGATCATAGCGTTTCGGATCAAAGAAGCGTGCCACGAGCAAGCTCTTCGCGTTATCAAGCGTAGGCGGCTCACCTGGACGAAGGCGCTCATAAATTTCAATCAGCGCTTTCTCAGTGGAATCCGTGTTGTCTTTATCAAGCGTATTGCGAATATACTCGTCATGGCCGAGCAATTCCAAAATTTCCGCGTCAGTGCCGAAGCCTAACGAACGCAAAAGTACCGTAACCGGAATTTTCCGAGTGCGGTCGATACGAACGTAGACAATATCTTTAGCATCCGTTTCCAGCTCTAACCAAGCTCCACGATTCGGGATAACGGTCGCTGTGTAGTTTTTCTTCCCGTTTTTATCAACCTTCGTGCTGAAGTACACACTTGGGGAGCGCACCAATTGGCTGACAATAACCCGTTCCGCTCCGTTAATGATAAACGTGCCGGTCTCGGTCATCAGCGGGAAGTCACCCATGAAAACTTCCTGTTCCTTCACTTCGCCAGTCTCTTTATTAAAGAGCCGAACTTTCACGCGTAGTGGAGCAGCATACGTCACATCGCGTTCCTTTGATTCATCGACCGAATATTTCGGTTCGCCCAAGCTGTAGTCGATAAACTCAAGCGATAGATTGCCCGTAAAGTCCTGAATCGGCGAAATATCTTGGAATAATTCAATCAAATCCGTTTCCAAGAATTTTTCGTACGATTTTTGTTGGATTTCAATCAGGTTCGGGACTTCCAGCACCTCGTTGATTCGGGCATAACTTCTCCGCGTGCGCCGACCATACTGAACAAGTTGTCCTGCCAACTTAACCTCACCCCTCATGTCTGTCTCACAGCAACGAAACGTACTGCGTAACTGCTTACTTATTCAAATAAAGAAAAGCCCTTATCGAATAGTTCGAAAAAAGAGCATGTTCCACGAGCCAACCATACGCAGCGCAAGCGTATAGATTCCATATCAAGTAATTTTGCCCAAAATGTAAACATTATACGTCAACTACACATTTTATATGCATTTTGCGCTAAAAATTCGCACTTGACATTTTAGTTGACTAAAGAGATTTAGCCCAATTTAATGCTGACATTTTATAATCTTACCACATATAGAAAGTCAAGTCAAGAAATCAAATGACTCATTTAACAGCTTTGTAAATTCGATAGCCCTTATCTTTCGTCACTTCGATTACTTCACTGAACAACGACTCAAGCTTCGCTTCCGCTGATGCGGCGCCCTGCTTTTTCTGAATGACGATCCACATCGTTCCGCCAGGAGCCAGCAGCTCATAGCCTTCTTCAAAAATACGATGTACAATCTCTTTCCCGGCCCGTATTGGCGGGTTAGTGACGATCATATCAAATACGGACTGCCGAACCGCTTCATACACGTCGCTTTGATAAACCGTTATATTCTTTATGCCGTTGTTGTGCGCATTTTCTTTGGATAGCGCTACCGCTCTTTCATTCACATCAATCATTGTTACATGACTTTCCGGAGCAAGCCGTGCAATGGTAAGACCGATCGGCCCGTATCCGCACCCAACATCCAATACGCTGCGTTCGCCCTTCAGCTCCAGTGCATTCAGCAGCACACGCGTGCCGTAATCGACGCCTGTTTTCGAAAAAACGCCAGCATCCGTCATAAATTTCAAAGCTATACCGCGCAGCTGTTCTTCATGAATGCGACGGTCATTTTTCACGCCGGGGCTTGGCGAATAGTAATGGTCTGACATGCGAATCCCCCTGACCTGATAAAGTCGAACCTTTATATATGCATCGATTCAAGCGTAAACGGCTGCCGCCGTCCTCTGGCGGCAAAGCTTCCGTTTCGCGATGAAATATAAGCATTTATAAGTGTGCAACTTATAAATGCTTATATTTTAAACATAGAACGAACCCCTTGAAACGTAGCGTTTCAAGGGGCCCGCTATCTTCTAAAGAAGAGATATTACTTAACTTCTACAGCTGCGCCAGCTTCTTCAAGCTTAGCTTTAACTGCTTCTGCTTCTTCTTTAGCAACGTTTTCTTTGATTGCTTTAGGAGCGCTATCAACCAGATCTTTCGCTTCTTTCAGGCCAAGACCTGTGATTTCGCGAACGACTTTGATAACGTTGATTTTGGAAGCACCAGCGTTGTTAAGGATAACAGTGAATTCAGTTTGCTCAGCTTCAACAGCTGCGCCGCCGCCTACAGCAGCTACAGGAGCAGCAGCAGTAACGCCGAATTCTTCTTCGATTGCTTTAACAAGATCGTTCAGTTCAAGAACGGTCATAACTTTAATTGCTTCCAAGATTTGATCTTTAGACATGGTTATACCTCCAGAAGTGGTTTTAGTTTTTTTTAGGCTGCAAGTTTAAACGAGCAGCAGATTTGATACGTGTGAAAAATATTAAGCTTGAGCTTCTTTTTGCTCGCCAACTGCTTTAACCGCAAGTGCGAAGTTGCGCACTGGGGCTTGCAATACGCTGAGGAGCATGGAGAGCAATCCATCGCGGGACGGAAGTTCCGCCAGCGCTTTGATTTGATCCATATCAACAATTTTACCTTCAACAACGCCGCCTTTAAGTTTCAAAGCCTCGTTCTTTTTAGCAAAATCATTAAGGATTTTTGCTGGAGCAACTGCATCTTCATTACCGAAAGCAATAGCTGTCGGACCAGTAAGAATGCTATTCAACTCAGCAAGACCTGCTGCTTCAGTAGCACGGCGAACTAGCGAGTTTTTCAGAACTTGAAACTCGATGCCAGCCTCACGCAGTTGTTTGCGAAGTTCTGTAACTTGCGCAACGTTCAATCCGCGATAATCGGCAACGACTGCGCTGGAGCTATCACGAAGTTTCGCTGTAATAACTTCAACCGCTTGTTGTTTCTCTTGGATGATATTTGCGTTTGCCAAACTGTACACCTCCTGTATTATTTGTACATTCCGTTATTTGACGAGTCAGATCTCTTGCCGCGATGCATGAGAAAAGCCTCCGCTATAAGTAGCGAAGGCCATGATGGTTCGTTAGTACGACCCAAGGCCGCACACAAACGCTTTATCATAACACCTCGGTAGGAAATTAAGCCTTTCGGCACCTACTGTCTACGGTATGCGTGTTCGAATTTAGTTCCGTTCCTTGCTATTAGCGGTAGCTAGCAGCGGAGACGCGAGCGCCAGGGCCCATTGTCGAGGAAACGGCGATGTTTTTCAAGTATACACCTTTAGCTGCAGCTGGTTTAGCACGAACCAAAGCTTCTACAAGAGCGCGAAGGTTAGCATCAAGCTTTTCAGCATCAAAGGATACTTTACCGATTGGAGCGTGGATTTGACCAGCTTTATCCAGACGGTATTCAATTTTACCGGCTTTAATCTCTTGCACGGCTTTAGAAACGTCAAACGTTACTGTGCCGGCTTTAGGGTTAGGCATGAGGCCCTTACCACCGAGAATACGACCAAGTTTACCAACTTCAGCCATCATATCCGGCGTTGCTACGCAAACGTCGAAATCGAACCAGCCTTGTTGGATTTTGTTAATCATGTCTGCATCGCCGACAAAATCAGCGCCAGCAGCTTCCGCTTCCTTCGCTTTATCGCCTTTTGCGAATACGAGGACGCGCTTAGTTTTACCAGTACCGTGCGGAAGTACAACGACGCCGCGCACTGCTTGGTCTTGTTTACGTGGGTCTACACCCAGACGTACAGCAACTTCAACGGATTCGTCGAATTTAGCTGTTGCTGCTTTTTTCACAAGCTCAATCGCTTCTAACGACTCGTAAGTCGCTTCGCTATCAATCAGCTTGGAAGCTTCTACATACTTCTTGCCATGTTTAGCCATTGTAAATATCCTCCTCAAGTGGTTATAGCGGAAAATCCTCCTAGGGAAAATCCTCCCACAGTGAAGCCTAAGCCTCACAGTCGGGCATCCTTGTAACAGTCAGCCCTTCGTTTGTTATCCTAACGGATCAAACGCAATTAGTCAACGATTGTAACGCCCATGCTGCGTGCAGTGCCTTCGATCATAAGCATTGCTGCTTCAACGGAAGCTGCATTCAAGTCGGGCATTTTTTGTTCCGCGATTTCACGGACCTTAGCGCGATTAACGGTAGCTACTTTCTTCTTGTTCGGCTCGCCTGATCCTTTTTCGATACCTGCTGCTACGCGGAGCAATACTGCTGCCGGTGGAGTTTTAGTTTCGAAAGTGAATGAACGATCCTCAAATACGGAAATAACAACCGGAATAATCAAACCTGCTTGATCTGCTGTACGAGCGTTAAACTCTTTACAGAACGCCATAATGTTAACGCCTGCTTGACCGAGCGCCGGACCGATAGGTGGAGCTGGATTCGCTTTACCTGCAGGAACTTGCAGTTTGACCATCTTGATGACTTTCTTAGCCATGACTATACACCTCCTTACCCTGGTAATCCACAACATACAACTAACGAGTTTGGTGTTTCTGCATGACCCCAGAAAACTGGTGTACTACAGAAATACCGGAACTAGATCTTCTCCACTTGAGTATAATCCAACTCAACTGGCGTTTCTCTGCCAAACATGTTGACATGAACCTTGAGCTTCGCTTTGTCCAGCAAAATCTCTTCTACTGTACCAACGAAATCCGCGAACGGACCTTCCTTGACCCGTACAGTTTCCTTCAGATCGAATTCGATCTTCGGCTTCGGTTCCTCCATACCCATATGCTTCAAAATCTGTTCGACTTCGTCTGGCATAAGAGCGATCGGCTTCGAGCCTGATCCTGTCGATCCTACGAATCCTGTAACACCCGGCGTATTGCGAACAACATACCAAGAATCGTCAGTTTGAACCATTTCTACGAGAACGTAGCCTGGATAAACTTTACGCTGAACGGTTTTTTTCTTGCCGTCCTTCTCAACCACTTCTTCTTCCATTGGAACAAGTACGCGGAAGATTTTGTCTTCCATGCCCATTGATTCCAAACGGCGCTCCAAATTGGCTTTTACTTTGTTCTCATAACCGGCGTAAGTGTGTACGACATACCATCTTTTTTCCATTTCAATTCACCTTTGGACCCTTCTTAAACAATCAGTTCAACTAGAGACGAGATCCCGATGTCAAGAAGCCAAAAGTAAATCGTCACAGCCGTAATCGTCAAAACGACAACGATTGAATAGCTTGTCAACTCTTTACGGTTTGGCCAACGAACCTTCTTCAGTTCTGCCCAGCTGTCAGCAAAGAAACCAAACGTTGTTCCGAAGCTTTGCTTCACTTTAGCCAAAAATGCCACGGTCACACCTCCATTTGACTATCTCGTCTCGCGATGAGGAGTCTGCTCGTTACAAAACTTGCAAAACTTCTTCAACTCGATGCGGTCGGGGTGATTGCGTTTGTTCTTGCTGCTCGCATAGTTTCTCTGTTTGCAGTTTGTGCATGCCAACGTGATAATAACCCGCATTGAATTACACCTCCCGAACTGCTACTAAATACCTGTTCACCCTGAAACATGCAGTACTTCAAGATGAAATGAAGACCAACACGAAAAAAAACCTCATATTTAGGCCTACCCGAACACTTTATCACACGACATACTGGATGTCAATGTAAAAGATAGAATGCGAGCTTGTATAAAAGCTGGAAGCAAGGCGGCATCGGGTCCGCCCTGTTTCTACAAGTATAGGCAGCATTTTCCGATTTAAAACGGAAATGAGCCATCCTCTTCTACAATTACAGAGAAAAGGACAGCTTCTGCATTCTCACTTAAACTATAAGTATGATGACACTGTTACCCGCTTATGTCCCGGACTTCCAAATAACGTTCGAGCTTCCGCTTCACGCGCTGTAGTGCATTATCAATAGACTTCACATGACGATCCAGATCAACTGCTATTTCCTGATAGGACCTTCCATCCAAATAAAGCATGAGCACCTTGCGTTCTAGATCACTCAAAATCTCGGACATCTTGTCTTCCAGACCGTTAAACTCTTCCTGGTTAATGATCAACTCTTCCGGGTCTGATACCCGGGTCCCGCATATGACATCAAGCAAAGTACGATCGGAATCTTCATCGTAAATCGGCTTATCGAGCGAGACATAGGAATTGAGCGGGATATGCTTCTGCCTGGTGGCCGTCTTAATCGCCGTTATAATCTGCCGCGTAATGCACAGCTCTGCAAAAGCTTTAAAGCTTGCGAGCTTGTCCCCTTTAAAGTCGCGAATAGACTTATACAGTCCGATCATGCCTTCCTGCACAATATCTTCCCGGTCCGCACCGATAAGAAAATAAGAGCGTGCTTTAGCTCGAACAAAATTCTTATATTTGTTAATCAAATATTCGAGCGCCAGACTGTCGCCATTGCGACTCGCTTCTACGATTTCCTCGTCCGTACTGCAGTCATATTCGAGCGTACTCCATTCTTTGAGGTCGATGCTCACAAACTATCCCTCCGGCCTGCAAGGCGTACGCCGCTAGATTCATAGCCAGCAAATATAGAGCCAGTATACATTATGTAACCTGACAACGTCAACCGATTTAGACCCCGAACTGATAACAAAACTAATTCTAATTGTCGAATTATTTACAGATACATCCAAAAAATATTTTACCGCCGCCACCTTTCAGCCCGTCATTTCTTGCCTCGCCTAAGCCTTTCCAGCTGCGTGCGAATTTCAAGACTGAGACTATTGTCCACCGTATTGCGGCGGCGTTTCGTTTCTTCCATCAGCGTAAGCTCAATTTGCTTGCGGTTCTGCTCAATTTCAATTAACAGCTCGCGGGCCGAGAGGCGAAGCGCCCCATGAGCGAAAGCGACATGCTGTTCGACGAGATCAGAAGTAGCGACGTACAAATGCCGTCTTTTTTTATACAGCTCAACGACCATGCGCTCAATGCATTCGTCTGCTGTTTCCTTCTCCTTCGTATACACAATTGTCAGCTTGTGATGCTTGAAGGTCGCTCCCAGCCCAGGCACCTGATGCGCATCGAAAATGATATAGACCGCCATGCCGGTAAAGCCCTGATAATCCGCGAGCATATCAAGCAGCTTATCTCTTGCCTCCTCGAGATCGATGGCTTTCAGCTTTTCCAGCACGGGCCAGGCCCCAATCATGTTGTAGCCATCCACCAGCAAAATATCGTCACGCCGTTTCATATCTAAACGCTCCGGCGCTGTCTGACCACTTCGTACATGAACACGCCCGCAGCAACGGAGGCATTCAGCGAATTAAGCTGGCCCTTCATCGGAAGCTTCACCAGAAAATCGCATTTTTCTTTGATGAGACGACCAATGCCTTTGCCTTCATTGCCGATGACGACAGCGAGCGGCATGTCGAATTTCATCGAATATATTTCCTGCTTGGCGCTGACATCCGTACCCGCTATCCATATGCCTTCTTCCTTCAGCCGATCGATCGTTTGTGCCAGATTCGTCACGCGTGCAACAGGCACATATTCCGCTGCTCCCGCCGATGTTTTGGAGACGGTTGCTGTCAGTCCAACCGCACGGCGCTTCGGAATGATAACGCCATGAACGCCGGTGCATTCCGCTGTCCGCAGAATGGAACCCAAATTATGAGGGTCCTCAATTTCATCCAGCAGCAAAATAAAAGGCGTCTCGTTGCGGCTGCGTGCTGCTTCTAATATCTCTTCAATCTCGGCGTAGCGAAAAGCAGCCGCCTGCGCGATAACGCCTTGATGCTGAACGCCCTCGGCCATGCCATCGAGCTTCCTTTTATCGACAAATTGTACGATAATTCCACTTTTTTTCGCCTCAGCCGTAATCGGCTGCGTCATACTCTTCTGGGCGCCTTCGGCGATCCAAATTTTATTAATTTCACGCCCGGAACGAAGCGCCTCCAGTACGGGATGCTTGCCAGCAATAATTTCATCTTGCGGGTTAGTCTCAGTCATTATTCGCCCTCCTTTGTTTTCTTGGCTGCGAGGGAAGGAGCGGCTGGCTGTGCCTGCCGTTCCTCCCCCTCTTCTCTTGCTGCAATCGCACAGGCGAATAACTCATGCAAGCGCTGAATGCGGCCTTCATAATATAAATACCCAACGAGACATTCAAGCGCGGTAGCTTGACGGTAATCGGCGGGGTCAGCATTTTTAGGTGGCGCGCCAGATTTCGTATTGCGTCCGCGCCGCACTACATCTGCCTCCTCCTCCGTCAACAGCGGCTGCCAATGCTCCAGCAAAATCCGCCGCTGCGCTTTTGCAGAGACGATGCCCGTCGCTTCCCGGTGCAGGTGATGCGGCTTATGATTCGGCAGCGACACCAAATATTGGCGTACCAGCAGCTCGAACACACTGTCGCCAACGTAGGCGAGCACGACGGGATTCAGCAGGTTTGTTTTTTTCGAAGGCGTGTAAAACAATAAGTCGCTTGCTAACGCCTCGCTGTTATGCGGCTCACTCATAGACGGCGCCAACGGATGCCTTGCGGCGTATCCTCAAGAGCGATGCCTTTCTCTGTCAGCAAATCGCGAATTTCGTCCGCTCTAGCCCAATTTTTCGACTGGCGCGCTTCTGTTCTATCGACAATCAGCTGTTCAATTTCCTCATCTAGCAGATCCGCTTCGGCGGACTGTGGCGGGATTAGACCAAGCACCTCGTCCATTTGCTCCAGCACATCCAGAAAAGCCTGCACGCCCTCGGTGCTCACATCTGCGCGATTCAAGTATTGATTCGCTTCGCCAACCAGATCAAAGACCGCAGTAATCGCATCCGGCGTATTAAAGTCATCATCCATTTTCGCCTCAAACACGCTCATAATTTCCGCCAAGCGGGCATCAAGTTCGAACACCGCAGCTCCCGTCTGCTCCTCGCTCTCCAGCACTTGCAGGCGATGGCGCAAGTTGGACACGCTGTTTGCGATGCGCTCCACACTGTTTACCGCTTGCTTCAGCGCTTCTTCGTTGAAGTTAAGCGGACTGCGATAATGTCCGGACAAAATAAAATAACGAATCGCTTGCGGCTTCACCTGCTTCACCAGCTCGTGCACCGAAATACCATTGCCCAGGGATTTGGAAATTTTCACATTATCAATGTTAATATAGCCATTATGCATCCAATAATTCGCGAGCGGCTTGCCGGTCAATGCTTCCGACTGTGCAACCTCGCACTCATGATGCGGGAACTGCAGGTCATGTCCGCCGCCATGAATATCGAGTGTGTCCCCTAGATACTTGCGCGCCATTGCCGAGCATTCGATATGCCAGCCCGGGCGGCCCGGTCCCCACGGCGTATCCCAGAAAATTTCACCCGGCTTTGCACCTTTCCACAGCACAAAATCCTGCGGATTCTCCTTGCGGTCACCTACTTCAATCCGGATTCCGAATTGCAGCTCCTCCAGGTTTTGATGCGACAGCTTGCCGTATTCCTCAAACTTGGCGGTGCGGAAATAAATATCGCCTTCACTCTCATAGGCAATGTCTTTGTTAAGCAGGCCTTGAATAAAATCGACAATTTCCGTAATATGCTCGGTTACGCGCGGGCTCAGCGTTGCCTTATGCACGGCGAGCGCTTCGAGATCCGCATTGAATGCCGCGATAAATGTCTCCGCCACTTCTGGAACTGTAGATCCCAGCTCCTCCGCTTTACGGATCAACTTATCATCCACGTCCGTAAAGTTGACGACATAGTTCACCTCATAGCCTGTGCTCTCCAAATACCGACGAACGACATCGAAGAAAACAACCGGCCTTGCATTTCCAACGTGAATATAATCGTATACCGTCGGCCCGCATACGTACATTTTAACTTTACCCAGCTCCTGCGATTCAAAAGCTTCCTTCTTGCGGGTCAACGTATTATATAGATGTAACGTCATTTTCGATATTCCCCTCCAGTTACAGGCTCCCTGAGCTCTTTCAACTCTGTTTTCAAACGATCAATTTCATTTTGCATATCCCGCAGCATTTCAATGACTGGGTCAGGCAGCTGGTTGTGCTCCAGTCTGTCCTTCACCCGCTCACCGTTCCGTTTCACCACTCTGCCGGGGTTGCCAACGACGGTACAATTATCCGGCACCTCGCGCAGCACGACCGCATTCGAGCCTACATTTGAATTATCGCCAATTTTGAACGATCCCAGCACCTTCGAGCCCGAGCCAATGACAACATTATTGCCGATGGTCGGATGGCGCTTGCCCTTCTCCTTGCCTGTACCGCCAAGCGTAACCCCCTGATAAATGACGACATCATTGCCAATCTCGCATGTTTCTCCGATGACAATGCCCATGCCATGGTCAATAAACAGCCGCTCGCCGATAGTGGCCCCAGGGTGAATTTCGATGCCCGTCATAAAACGACTGAATTGGGATATGATACGCGCAACCGTAAACCATTTGTTACGAAAAAAATAATGCGCCGCCCGATGCGCCCAAATCGCATGTAGGCCGGAATAAGTGAAGACGACCTCAAAACGGCTTCTGGCGGCCGGATCATTTTCAAACACCGCTTCAATATCTGAACGAATATGGCGAAACATCAGCTTCTCTCCTCTCAAGCCAGCAGGCCGCTGCCCCTCTTAGTCCTGCCTTGCTGGCTGCCGAATGTCCATATAAAAAAGCCCCCACAGCATTTGCATGCTGCAGAGGCGTGTGTTCAATCGCGGTCCCACTCTGCTTGAACAGCCTGAACACCTATCTGCGCCGCTCGCAGCAAGCTTCGGCATGTCTGCCTTCGCCCGCTTCAACCTATGGCTGCCAGATAGCTCAGTTGCTATCCATCTCAAAGCCTTTAACGCAGGCCTACGTTGCCGCCTACCCCACAAGCGCCTCACCTGCTGCCCTCGAACGAAGCCTCCTTCGATTCAAAAACACAGCTGCTCGGCCTTACGGCTCGGAACAAAGCTCCCAGGTGCAATTTTCCGCCCGCCGAATTAGACAACTTGCAGCTACATTGTCCAATAGCCGCGGGTAACCCGGCCTGGATGCAATGACGGTTGTCCTCTCTGCAAATCCAGCAAAACGTACTTTTCCTGTTCATAGCTTGTTAACTGTAAACTTCCTAATAGTAGCCCTAGTATACCCAATCCACCCTTATGTGACAAGAGGCATTGTTTCCGGGCGTAACCATATGGTGAAAAAGAGTACGCCCAGCGCGAATACTCGCGCCAAGGCAAGCTCCCCGTACAGCCAGCCTAGCGGCCCAATCGCTCGTTCAGCCTGGCGATGACTTTCGCTTGACCAAGCAGCACGATGGATTGATTCAAGTCCGGGCCATGTGTCTGGCCGGTCAAAGCGGCGCGGATTGGCATAAACAGCTGTTTGCCTTTGAAGCCGGTATCTTTTTGCACCGTTTTAATGGAAGCCTTCACGCTTCCTTCATCAAATGCCTCTGCTGGCGTTGCTTCAACTTGTGCGAGGAAGGCAGCAAGCACGACCGGCACCTGCTCTTCTGCAAGAACCGTCGTCGCTTCTTCTTCATCCTGGGCAGCCTCTTGGAAGAACAGCTCCGTATGCGGCACGATTTCCGCTGCATAACGCAGCTTGTCCTGATACAAGGCAACGAGATTGCTCACCCATGCGCGGCCAGCTTCATCCAGTTGCTCAGACACGCGGCCAGCCTTAACCAAATGTGGCAGACACATCTCGACGACACGCGCCAGATCTGTTTTTTTCAAATATTCATTGTTCATCCAGCTCAGCTTCTGCGTATCGAATACGGCAGGGCTTTTGCTGAGACGCTCAGCATTGAATACTTCCACCAATTGCTCACGCGTAAAGATCTCTTGCTCGCCTTCCGGCGACCAGCCGAGCAGCGTAATAAAATTGAACATCGCCTCTGGCAAATAACCTAGCGAATCGTATTGCTCAATAAACTGGATGATCGACTCATCGCGCTTGCTGAGCTTTTTGCGGTTTTCGTTAACGATCAGCGTCATATGGCCAAAGCGAGGCGGCTCCCAGCCAAATGCTTCATAAATCATCAATTGACGCGGCGTATTGGAAATATGGTCCTCGCCCCGCAGGACGTGGCTAATTTTCATTAGGTGGTCATCCAGCGCAACGGCAAAGTTGTAGGTCGGGATGCCATCTTTTTTCACAATAACAAAATCGCCCGTCTCCGCCGTATCAAAGCTGATTTCACCTTTTACGACATCATCAAATTTATAGGTGCGGCCTTCCGGCACGCGGAAACGTATGCTTGGCACCCGGCCTTCCGCCTCGAATACTGTGCGCTGCTCATCCGTCAGATTGCGGTGCAGTCCGGAATAACGCGGTGTTTCGCCCCGAGCCGTCTGCTCCTCGCGCTCACGCTCCAGCTCCTCCTCGGTGCAGTAGCAGCGGTAAGCGAGGCCGCGATCCAGCAGGTCCTGCCAATACTTTTCATAAATATCAAGACGCTCCGTCTGACGGTATGGACCGTAGTCGCCGCCAACGTCAATGCTTTCATCCCAGTCAATGCCGAGCCATTTCAAATATGTGAGCTGGCTTTCTTCTCCGCCGGCAATATTGCGCTTCACATCCGTATCTTCGATGCGGATAATAAACTTTCCACCCAAATTGCGGGCATACAAATAATTGAATAAGGCCGTTCTTGCATTGCCAATATGCAGATGCCCCGTCGGCGATGGTGCATAACGCACGCGAATTTCTTGTGTCATTGTTTTCTTGCCCCTCCCTAGTCGCTTGCAGCCTTGCGCTTTTGTACAGCCTGATTCATAAAGAAGTAAGGTGAAAAAGAGTCTGCGCTGCGCGAAAAGAGCTTGCTTCCGATCGCCATTACCCCTGAGTTTCCTTGAATAAGACGGCTGAGCCGTTAAAACTCAGGGCTAAAAGCGAACGCTTCCGCTTCTCCAGCAACCCCTTTTCTCTCCACTACGACTTTTTCACCATACTTCTTACATCAGTGCAGTAAATCAGCTATCGCTAAGCTTTCCTTCAAAAAAACAGCTACGTTTCTAAAATATAACCCTCGCGTTACCTTAAACAAAATAATTTTGCTATATCTTTAGCAAAATTATTTTGGACATAAATGCAAACGTAGGCAAGCCACATTATAATCTTGATTGATTATAGCATCAAATATGAGCAGGAGCCTGCGTATCGAAAGTCAGCTTCATGAATAGGCTTTAGGCGGACACAGCTGCCGCTATTACAGCCGAAACACGGGTTATGGCAGAGGACGCGGACTCAGAAGACGCTAATGTGCTTCCGATCGTTATTTTGACGGGAAAATCAAGGACATAACGGATTTCCTGTCCGCCCAAGACCTCAAATCCTCTCAAAAGCCAGAATAACGGAACCTCCGTCCTCAAGGTGAAACGGCTCTCGCTGTCATTTTGCGGCGTGGCGCGTTTCATTCCGAGAAATATAGAGAAAGTATGGCGAAATCATATACTTTCCTGTATTTCAAGCGTAACGGCTGTCGCCAGCCTCTGAAGGCAAAGCTACCTATGCATGAGTATCCGGATTCTAGTTTGCATACACACCCTAGATAAACCAACAACGTGAAGAAGTCTTTTTCCCATCCCAGCGCCCAAAAATTACTGCGATTATATCACATCTTTAATCAAGCAAACAACGGATTGCGCCGCGATTCCTTCGCCGCGCCCAGTGAAGCCGAGCTGCTCCGTCGTCGTTGCCTTCACATTCACCTGGGACACATCCGCCTCCAAGGCTTCTGCGATAATTTCCGCCATCTGCGGAATATATGGCAGCATCTTGGGACGCTGTGCAATTATCGTCGAGTCAATATTGCCGAGCTTATAGCCGCGCTCCTTGACGAGTCCCCAAATATGTACAAGCAGCTTCAAGCTGTCAGCATCCTTGAACTCAGGGTCCGTATCGGGAAAATGCTTCCCAATATCGCCAAGCGCCAATGCGCCCAATATCGCATCGCTAATCGCATGCAGCAGCACGTCAGCATCGGAATGCCCTAGCAGCCCTTTTTCATATGGAATAGTTACACCGCCGATAATGCACGGCCTGCCTTCTACCAGTTGGTGAACGTCAAAGCCTTGTCCTACACGAATCATAGTCAGCCTTCCCCTCTCTCCCGCTTCGCGAGCAAAAACTCCGCCCATGGCAAATCCTCAGGCGTCGTAATTTTTATATTTGTATAATCGCCTTCCGCTACGGCAACCGGTACACCCATTCGCTCGACAACCATCGCGTCGTCCGTCCCCAGAAACCCCTCTTCTTGGGCCTGCTCATGCGCACGCACAAGCAGTTCACGACGAAAAGCCTGCGGCGTTTGAATCGCCCACAAGCTTCGGCGGTCAGGCGTCGAAACGATCAAGCCGTTATCGCCCACCTGTTTAATCGTATCCTTCACAGGCACGGCCAGCACGGCTGCACCCACACGCTCCGCCACGGAGCAGCAGGTGCCGACCGCAGCTGCCGTCACTAGCGGCCGCACGCCATCATGCACCATGACCCACTCTATAGCAGGCGAAAGCGCCTGAATGCCGCTGTAAACCGAATGCTGCCTTTCGCTGCCGCCTGCGACAACCGCCTTCACCTTGGCGATGCCATAGCGGCTGACCAGCTCTTCTACTCGCCCCACATCATCAGCGCCGACAACGACGATTATTTCTACAAGGTTATCGAGCGAAGCGAACAGCTCAAGCGTATGTACAACAATCGGCTTGCCCTGCATTTCCAGGTACTGCTTGCTTTCTTTTGTCCCCATTCGCGAACCGCGTCCTGCCGCGACGACGACAACTCCCCATTTTGCCCCCATGTCGTATTCCCCTCAAATCTCTGTGCCGGTATTGTATCCCCTCTATCATACCTTTTTTACTGTGCTTTTTCCAACAGCTTCGGCTTGGCGAAAATCATCCGTCCCGCAGACGTTTGCAGCACGCTCGTTACAAGCACTTCCATCGTCGTGCCGATGTATTCGCGTCCACCCTCCACAACGATCATCGTGCCATCATCGAGATAAGCGACACCTTGTCCATGCTCCTTGCCGTCTTTAATGACCTGCACAATAATTTCTTCACCTGGCAAAACTACGGGCTTCACGGCATTCGCCAAATCATTAATGTTCAAGACGGACACACCTTGCAGCTCGCACACCTTGTTCAGGTTAAAATCATTCGTCACCACTTTGCCATGCAGTGCCTTAGCCAGCTTCACCAGCTTGCTGTCCACCTCGCTGATTTCCTCAAAATCTCCTTCATAGATAAGCACACGCACATCAAGCTCTTTCTGGATTTTGTTCAAAATATCCAGCCCCCGGCGGCCGCGGTTGCGCTTGAGCAAGTCCGAAGAATCGGCAATATGCTGCAGCTCCTCCAGCACGAATTCGGGAATGACCAGCGTTCCCTCGATAAAGCCGGTTTTGCAAATGTCGGCGATCCGCCCATCAATAATAACGCTCGTATCCAAAATCTTATGCTCCTCGAAGCCGCTCGTCTCATCAATTGCGGGAGCCGCTTTGCGCTGGTTCCACAACTCAATGAGCTTTTCTGTCAGCTCATCCCGCTTGTTCCAGGAAATCCGCACGCCCAGATAGCCAAAGAACAGTGCCATAATGGCCGGCAGCATCACACCTATGCCTCCAATGTCCGACACCGCCGGATACAGCAGCACCGACAGCAGCAGCCCTACGAACAATCCTGCTGCACCAGCAAGCAAATCCTTGACCGGCATGGCCGAAGTCTGCTCAGCCCCACGCTGCATTAAACGAATGAGCGGATTTGCTGCCAAGGTCGCGAGAATGACCCCGCACAATGCGCCGATTCCGACATTCATGTAATAAGTGCCGGAATGCTCAAGCATCCCAATAGATGGCTCAGCCCATAATCCCGATAAACTGGTCATGCTGTGAAGCTCGCGTCCTGCCATTGCACCTAACATTATTCCAATTAATTGAATGATACGTCTTACCATATTCATCCACCTCCATTACAATTATGTTCCAATTGGGAACACTCTAACCGTCAAAGGTGAATGATTTTTCATTTTGAAATGCGGACCAAGTAAGCTTATAATGGAAACAAGATCAGAAGTTGCTAAAGTTGATGAAAGAGGTGTAACCGATGAGCGCACCAACATTGGATCAATTTCAACAGCAAGTATCCGAGTTACTGCTAAGGCATCGGAGCCTGCTGGATGTAATGTCAAAGTTTGGGCAGGCTGGAACGTCCGTCAATCGTGCGGTAACGAAAGCTGTGACCGACTGCGGCTGCATTGAGCTTGCGGCCCGCAAGCAGCACTATTCCGATGAACCGAACCTGAAGAGCGCGAAAGAAACACTGCAAAGCCACCTTTCTGGCGAGCTATGCGAGCACTGCCGCGATGTGCTTAAGGCCGATCTTGGACGCAACCTGTTCTACATGACCGCGATGTGCAATCTGCTGAATATCCAGCTGGATGAAGTCATCGCTGATGAGTATGACAAATGCTCAACGCTTGGCCTATTTAATTTAACGTAAAGCGAATGCCTGCAAGGCCATTGCTACCTCCACATAATGATGCAAGTTGCCAAGCGTAAACGGCTGTTGCTATCCTTTGGCGGCTAAGCTACCGTTTCGCGTAGAAATATAGAGAAAGTATGGCAAAATCATATACTTTCCTATATTTCAAGGTGAAATGGCTGTCGCCATCCTTTGGCGACACAGCCCATTTCAACAACAAAACAAGCTGTAAACCACGCTTACATGGTTTACAGCTTGTTTGTTGTTTCCTGTTTATTGATAAATGCTTCTGCGCTAGCTGCACACTAGGCAATCGTCTCCGATTGCACCTGCTCCTCGCTTAGCTCCGCATGCTTGTTTTTACGTCTGCGCGGTTTAATGCGCCGATCAACGTTTTTTTTTAAGCCCCACAGCGCGTATAGCAGAAGAGGGATGAAAATCAGCTTCGACAAATATTGATTGAACCAAATACCGATAACGAGCGAAAACACGACGATAATCGGCACGACCCAAATCGCGCTCTTCGGAATGCCAAACTTCTTGAAATTCGGGTAACGAACCGTGCTCACCATAAGAATGGAAAGAGCAAGCGTGCTGATTAACAGCACAATAACCGAAATATCATTTTTGAATAGAGCTAGCGTTGCCAAAACACCACCAGCTGCTGGGATCGGCAGCCCGATGAAATAACCGCTTGGCGTCTTCGTTACAACATTAAATCTAGCCAGCCGCAAAGCCCCGCAAATCGGGAATAACGCGGTAATTATCCAAGCCACTGCTGTATTTAAATCCTGAAAAGCGACTACATACATAATGAACGCCGGAGCTACTCCGAAGGAAATAACATCGGATAACGAATCGAGCTCCTTGCCAAATTCGCTCTGTGCATTAAGCGCACGTGCCACTCTGCCATCTACGCCATCAAGCAGCATTGCGATAATAACCATCATCGCTGCAATTTCAGGTTTCTCATTAAACACCATAATAATGGCGATTACGCCAAGAAACAAATTCCCCACCGTGAAAAGGCTCGGTATTGACTTTATAATCATCTGTTCCACCTCTTCTCTACTATGCCCTAAGACCAAACACAAATGTATGATGATCGGGCCGTTCACATTCCATCAATTGTATGGGATTTAGATTTGCCTGTCAATGAACATTTGATCCTGGATCCGTTTCAAACCTTCCTTGATTGCCCTCGCCCGGACTTCCCCAATTCCGTCAACATCATCCAGTTCACCGATTGTCGCCATCATAATATGCGGCAGTCTTGCGAAGCGCTCGACCAGATTATTCATAATAATGAGCGGCAAGCGCGGGATTTTGTTCAACAGACGATAGCCCCTCGGTGAAATGGATTCTTCCGCCATAGACGCGGTATGCGGATAGCCTAGAAGGCGGATAAATGGCGAAGCATCGAGCAGCTCATCCGAGCTTAGTTTTTTCATCGCCAGCCGGATTTCCCGTATTTTCTCATCTGAATTGTCTTTTGCATAATCCTTCAGCAAGTACCAAGCATCCTCATCCACACCATCGACCAGTTCTTCCAGCTGCATGGCAATGAGGCGTCCTTCCGTTCCCAGCTCGGTCACATAACGCTTAATTTCCATTTTGACGCGCAGCACCATTTCTACACGCTGCACAACATGAGCAACCTCCTGCAGGGTGACCAACTCTTCGAACTCAAGTACGGACAAATTTTTAAACGATTGGCCCAGCACCGCCTTATATTTCTCCAGCGTCTGAATCGCCTGATTCGCTTTGGTCAAAATGTTGCCCATTTCCTTGAGAGCATACCGCAAATTGCCTTGATACAGCGTAATAATATTTCGGCGCTGCGAAATGGATACGACGAGCTTGCCCGTCTGCTTGCCTACCCGCTCCGCAGTACGGTGGCGGATTCCCGTCTCAATTGACGGAATGGAGCTGTTCGGAATAAGCTGCGTGTTGGCATACAGAATCCGCCGCATATCCTCGCTCAAAATAATCGCACCATCCATCTTCGCAAGCTCATACAAATAGTTAGGCGAGAAGTCGCAATTGATGGAAAAACCTCCATCTACAACTTCCATCACCTCAGGACTGTATCCGACAACGATTAATGCCCCAGTCTTCGCCCGCAGCACGTTCTCTAAGCCGTCACGGAACGGGGTACCGGGCGCGACTAGCTGCAAAAGCTGGTTCATCGTTTCTAGCTGGCTCTGTTCCTTCATCATCTTCCCCCTATCCTAGTGCTGCCGAGAGCGCTTCCGCTACGGTGTTTACACCAATGATCTCAATAGATGCCGGCGGCTTCCAGCCCTTCAAGCTTCTCTCCGGCATAATAACGCGTTTGAAGCCCAGCTTCTCGGCTTCCTTTACCCGCTGCTCAGCACGCGAAACAGCACGCACCTCGCCTGTCAGACCAACTTCTCCGAACACAACGTCGTAAGGTCTCGTTGGCGCATCCCGAAAGCTGGAAGCGAGACATACCGCTGCTGCTAAATCAACGGCTGGCTCATCCAGCTTAATGCCGCCTGCTACATTCAAATAAGCATCCTGCGTCTGAAGAAACATGCCGTTTCGCTTCTCAAGCACAGCAATGATCAACGCCATGCGATGATGGTCAAGCCCAGCTGTCATGCGCCTCGGCGATGGGAAATTCGTCGTCGCCACCAGCGCCTGCAATTCCACCAATACAGGACGGGTTCCCTCCATGCTCGCAACAACAATAGAACCTGCTACGCCAAGCGGACGCTCAGATAAAAACAACTCAGAAGGATTCAGCACCTCACGCAAGCCTTCCTCGCCCATCTCGAAAATTCCGATCTCATTCGTTGACCCGAACCGGTTTTTCACCGCGCGCAGCAGCCTGTAAGTGTGATGACGCTCACCTTCAAAATACAGCACGCAATCGACCATATGCTCCAGCATCCGCGGCCCGGCAATGGCGCCTTCCTTCGTCACATGCCCGACCAGCACCGTTGCGATCCCTTTGATTTTGGCGACTCGCATGAAATGCGCTGTGCATTCCCGAACCTGGGATACGCTGCCCGGCGCTGATTGAACACCCGGATCATAAACCGTCTGGATGGAGTCAATAACGAGAAAATCGGGGTCCACCGATTCAATCGCCTCGTTAATATGATCCATGTTCGTTTCGCAAAGCACATACAAGGATTCCGTCAGCGCACCAAGCCGATCCGCTCTTAGCCTCGTTTGCCGCACCGATTCCTCACCCGAAATATAGAGAACCTTCAATCCCTTCGTTGCCAGTGCATGCGAGGTTTGCAGCAGCAGCGTGGATTTTCCGATACCGGGATCTCCCCCTACCAGCAAAAGGGAACCCGGCACAACGCCTCCGCCAAGTACGCGGTTGAGCTCCTTCAAGCTCGTTTCAATGCGCGGTTCCTTCCCACTCTCTATATGTATGATCGATTGTGGCTTTTCTTTCGTTTGCGCAACACGCAAACCGACTCCCTGCGTCTTGACAACGGTTTCCTTCTCTTCAATCATGGAATTCCATGACTGGCACCCGGGGCATTTGCCCATCCACTTTGGCGACTCTGTTCCACATTCATTGCATACGAATTTCGTTTTTATTTTTGCCATGTCCGGCTCCTTTTACTAAAAAACACTATCATTAAAAGTTTACCATTTAATGCGGATTGTATAAACCCCTACTTCCTTATACGCAAGAAAGTTCCCTGTCATCCATATGAGGAAGAAGGGAACTTTCTGAAAAAGACAACCTATATACGCTATCCCTTAAGCTTGAATAGCCGCTTGCCGCGCCACAATAACGCGGTGGGTTGAAAGCTGAGAACCGAGCATAATGACTTCATTTTGCTGGCTGTGGCAGCCTTCGCCTGCCTTCTTTTGACGATGTGCATGGGCCTGACGGAAGGAGTCGCTGTTGACCCAGCCTTCAAACGACGCTTTATTTTCCCATGTTGTGCCAACTCTCAGCTCATCATAGTCCACCAAGTTTTCCATAAGCAGCACTTCCATCCGGATAAAACCGGGAGAAAGCTCAATTCCCTTCGTATGCTGGAACCGCTCGGCTACGGCTTCCCCGTGCCCTTTTTTAACTTTAATGGTGTTCGTGACCACGATCATGATGTACTCCTCCTATCAAGCCTGAAGGCTTTCCAAATAAGCATAAACGCAGCGCGACTCCTCGCCACCCATCTTGGCATGAACGATGAGCGGAATACCATGCGAGCCAATGGCATCTTTCGCCGAGGGGTCGTCACTTAAAATCGCATGAACCACTTCCAGCTTGCCTAACATCGCCGCAGCAAACAAATCAAGTCTTGCTCCACGCTCCAGCAAATACAGCGCGATATCCCTGCGCCCGACATGAGCGGCTGCGCCTAGCGCATTTTCCCAATCACCATCGCCCCAGTCACAGGCAGCGTGCAGCAGTTCCGGCTCTTCATTCAGCATTTGCTTTACCTTGTCAAAATCCATATGCGCTGCTCTAACGAACTGCTTGATATATTCATTTGATAAATATGACGCCTCTTCAGCCGTTATTCTGGCCGCATGCAAACCCATACCCTATTACCGCCTTCCGTCATCTATTTACGTTCTTCGTCTTTTTATATGAAAGAGTTTATCGTTAAAGTATCGCCTACTCTTTATAAGATACACGATAATGATTCTCATTGTCAAATAAAAAAAGAATAGAATCCATCTGCCGAGCACATAAAAAAGCTTCCAGAATCCGTCATGTTCACGGGTTCTGGAAGCTTTCTTTTGTTGTGCCAAGCTGCATAAATCTAGCTCACCGGTTGTGCTGATAAGCTGTGATCAGTTGTGCAGCATCCTCACTTTTTTTATGATTTAGCTGCCGGCTCTTCGGATGCTTTCTCCAAATCAAGAGACTCCGCTTTCGTAACCGTCAAAGCGCCATCTTTCTCATCAATCGTGAATCGGTCACCTTTTTGAATGCTGCCCATGAGCAGCTCCTCGGACAACCGGTCCTCGATATGCTTCTGAATCGCACGACGCAGTGGACGCGCACCATATTGCGGATCAAAGCCTTCCTTCGCCAAAAATGCTTTCGCTGCGTCGGTCAGCAAGAAGTCAACATCTTGCTCACGCAGGCGTTTGCGCAGATCGTCGGACATCAAAGTCACGATTTCGGCGATATGCTCCTGTTCCAGCGAATGGAACACGATTGTTTCGTCAATCCGATTCAGGAACTCAGGGCGGAAGCTCTTTTTAAGCTCAGCCATTACTTTATCCTTCATTTGGATGAAGTCACGACCAGCGTCGTGAACCGCAGTGAAGCCCAGCGAAGAATTCCGTTTAATTTGATCCGCGCCCACGTTCGACGTCATAATGATCAGCGTATTGCGGAAATCGACTACACGGCCTTTAGAATCAGTCAGGCGACCGTCTTCCAACACCTGCAGCAAAATGTTGAAAACTTCTGGGTGAGCTTTCTCAATCTCATCGAGCAATACAACCGAATAAGGCTTACGGCGTACTTTCTCGGTCAATTGACCGCCTTCCTCATAACCAACATATCCCGGAGGTGCCCCAACGAGACGGGAAGTCGAATGCTTCTCCATATATTCCGACATATCGATGCGGATAATCGCATTTTCATCGCCGAACATCGCTTCTGCAAGCGCACGAGCAAGCTCAGTTTTACCTACACCCGTTGGACCGAGGAAAATGAATGAACCCATCGGGCGCTTCGGATCCTTCAGGCCAGCACGAGCACGGCGCATAGCGCGCGATACCGCTTTGACTGCTTCTTCCTGGCCGATGACACGACCGTGAAGAATCGATTCCATTTTCAGCAGACGCTCGGTTTCCTCCTCTGCCAGCTTGCTTACCGGAATGCCGGTCCAGCTCGCTACTACCTGTGCAATATCCTCAGGTGTCACTTCGGAATCCGTACGTCCTTGTTTTTCTTTCCATTGGTTTTTCGTAATATCCAGCTCTTCGCGCATCTTCTGCTCGGTATCGCGAAGCGCAGCTGCTTTCTCAAACTCCTGGCTTTGAACAGCGGAGTCTTTCTCCTTGCGGATATCCTCCAGACGGTTTTCCAGCTGCTTAAGGTTTGGCGGAATCGTATACGAGTTGAGGCGAACTTTCGAGCCCGCTTCATCAATCAGGTCGATCGCCTTATCCGGTAGGAAACGATCCGTAATGTAGCGGTCGGACAGCTTAACCGCTTGAACAATTGCTTCATCGGTAATTTTCACCCGGTGATGGGCTTCATAACGATCGCGCAGGCCGTACAAAATTTGTACCGCTTCTTCTGGCGAAGGCTGATCTACCGTAATCGGTTGGAAACGGCGCTCCAGCGCAGCATCCTTCTCGATGTACTTGCGGTATTCATCCAGCGTAGTCGCACCGATACATTGCAGCTCGCCACGTGCTAGCGCCGGCTTTAAAATATTCGAAGCATCAATCGCGCCTTCAGCTCCGCCTGCTCCGATCAGCGTATGAAGCTCATCGATGAACAGGATGATATTGCCGGCTTGGCGGATTTCATCCATAATTTTTTTCAGACGGTCCTCAAACTCGCCGCGGTACTTCGTACCAGCAACAACAGAACCCATATCAAGTGTCATTACGCGTTTATCGCGCAGCGTTTCCGGAATTTCGTTTGCAATAATTTTTTGCGCCAGTCCTTCGGCAATCGCCGTTTTACCAACGCCGGGTTCCCCGATGAGAACAGGATTGTTTTTCGTCCGGCGGCTAAGCACTTGAATTACGCGCTCGATTTCCTTACTGCGGCCAATAACCGGATCGAGATTGCCTTCTTTAGCGAAGGAGGTCAAATCGCGGGCAAGTCCGTCCAGCGTTGGCGTGCTCACATTAGATGGAGCGCCATGGTTGCTGGAGATTGCTTCGCTGCTGCCAAGCAATTGCAGCACTTGCTGGCGAGCTTTATTCAGGCTGATGCCGAGATTGTTCAGCACGCGAGCTGCAACACCTTCGCCTTCACGAATGAGTCCGAGCAAAATATGCTCCGTGCCCACATACGTATGGCCCAGCTTTCTCGCTTCATCCATAGAGAGCTCAATGACCTTTTTCGCACGTGGCGTATAGGCAATGTTAGTAGGCTGCTCCTGGCCTCTTCCGATCAAAGCTTCAACCTCATCCTGAATTTTCTCTAGGCCCAGGCCAAGTCCAATCAGCGCTTTCGCGGCGATGCCTTCCCCTTCACGAATCAGTCCAAGTAAAATATGCTCTGTACCAATATTGTTATGTCCAAGACGAACCGCTTCCTCCTGCGCCAATGCAAGCACCTTCTGTGCCCGTTCCGTGAATCTTCCGAACATCATCGTTACGCACCCCCATGTTCCATTTGACTTCGCAACTGCTTGCGAATAAGTTCTGCCCGGCGATAATCCCGCTGCTCCGCATTCATCGTTTCCTTAAATACTTGCTGCAAGAAGCCAGGCTGCGTCATAATCATTAATTCATTCATGACTTGAGGCGATATATTATCCAGCAATCCCAGATCAACGCCCAACCTTACATCTGAAAGCCGCTGTGCCGCTTCCTTCGTATCCATAATAGCCGCATAGGATAAAATCCCATAGGACCGCTTTACTCTATCTTCAATGCGCAGCTTAGACTCAGCAAGAAGCCGTATTCGAGCTGCTTTCTCATGCTCAATAATTTGTCTGGCTACGCTGTACAAGTTGTCAATAATTTCGGACTCTGATTGACCGAGTGTAATTTGGTTCGAGATTTGAAACACATTGCCAAGCGCTTCACTGCCTTCGCCATACAATCCGCGAACCGCGAGTCCGACCTGCGTGACTGCCTGCAAAATTCGATTGATTTGCGATGATAGCACGAGAGCCGGCAAATGTACCATAATGGATACGCGAATGCCTGTTCCAACGTTGGTCGGGCAAGTCGTTAAATAACCGCGTTTCTCATCAAAAGCATATTCGGTCTCCGCTTCAAAAATATCATCGATCCGATTCGCCAGCGTCCAAGCTTCCTGAATTTGAAAACCCGGATATAGGCATTGAATTCGCAGATGGTCTTCTTCATTAATCATAATGCTCACCGATTCATTATCGCTGAGGATGAAGGCTCCGCCTCGAGATTCATTAGCCAGATTAGGGCTAATCAAATGCTTTTCGACTAATACACGCTTCTCCAGCTCCGTAAGATCAGCTAACACGATGGTATCAAACTGGCCGATAGGCTCGAGCTTTCCAGATGCCCCTATAGCAGCCAGCTGCTCCATAACCTCAAGCGACTGCTCCTTCGTAGCGAGCAACGGAAACGGATGATGGTTCAAATTTCTGGCGATACGTATACGGCTGCTGATCACGATATCTGACTCTGGACCATCCCCCTTCATCCAATCGCTTAACGCTTGCTCTGAAAAACGACGACTCTCCAAGAGGTATCCTCCTTACTTCACGACTTACAGCTCTGCTATTTTACGCTCAAGCTCACGAATACGATCCCTAATTTGAGCCGCACTTTCAAATTCTTCTTGCTCAATACGATCATACAACTCGCGTCTGAGCTGATCAAGTTCTCGTTTATTTTGCAATTGCCCTCCGGAGCGTTTCGGAATTTTTCCCGTATGCACCGTACTACCATGTACCCTTTTAAGGAGCGGATCTAACTTATCTGAAAAATGCTTGTAGCAGGCGCTGCAGCCAAAGCGTCCGATCTTGCTGAACTGCGCATAAGTAAATCCGCATTCGTCACAGCGTATGACTGGGCAAGGCTTCGTCCCTGCTGAACCCGATGTTCCAGATGGATCAAAATCAAGCAGACCCGACAGCAAGCTGTGGATAGAGAAGCCATTCGCCGTTCCTGGAATACCTTCTCCCCGTTCACGTGCACAAGCTTCACAAATGTGAAACTCCGTCTTCTCTCCACCGACAATCTTCGTAAAATGAAGCGTTGCCGGCTTCTTGCCGCATTCCTGACAAATCAAGACGTATCACCCCTTTCCATGCGCGATACGCACGGTAAAGTTACTTAACCAGAAGCGATATAAGCATCGCTCTCAGCAAACGGGCCCTTAGCTCATCACGCAGCGGCAGCTTGACGGCAATGGTTTCCCGATCAATTGCTGCACGCAGCAGCTGCGCCTCGCGTTTCGTGACCATCAGCGCTTCTTCAAGCTGATAAATCAGACCTTCCGCGACGCTCTGCTCCACGCAATCTCCAATCGTCTGCCGAATATGAAACTGAATCGTCTGCAAAGCTGGCAGCTCTACCCGTTGAATCCGGACATAACCACCGCCTCCACGCTTCGATTCGACCATGTAACCCTTCTCCAGCGTAAAACGCGTACTAATCACGTAATTAATCTGGGAAGGGACGCACGAAAATTTCTCAGCCAGCTCATTGCGCTGTATTTCCACCGAGCTTTCCGTACTTTCCTGCAGCATATTTTTTAAATACTGTTCAATGAGATCGGAAATGTTTCGCATATCACCAACCTCCCTGGTACTGCATGGAGCACAAGCTTACGCTTATTCATATGCAGCTCCAACTGACTTTGACTTTCTTTGACTTTAACTTTATTATACGCAAAATTTAAGAAAGGTCAAGAGATGGAATCTTAATTTTCTGACTATTCATCCACAAGCTATTATGCACAAGGCTACTACCTAGCATGATGCGAAAAAGCACTAATTATACCCGACCAGCCTAGATCAATCCTATTTATAAACAGGCTGTGCATAAAAAGTGAACGAATGTGCATAACTCGTGTTTACATTATGTTCATATAACGCCGATCAAACTTACCCACATGTGAACAACCGCGCTAACACGGACTTATACACGCCACAAAAAAAATACTATGCACCTCATCCACGGCTGTAGATAAGTTGTGCACAGCATTTTCACTATATGATTGTCTAACTCATTTACAAGACAACAAAAAACCTGCCGCAATGATTGCGACAGGCTTCTCGTGCTTGGCGACGTCCTACTCTCCCAGGACCCTGCGGTCCAAGTACCATCGGCGCTGGAGGGCTTAACGGTCGTGTTCGGGATGGGAACGCGTGGTTCCCCTCCGCCATCGCCACCAAACGGATTGCGTACGGGTATTGCTACCCTCAAAACTGGATGCGAAAGACAATGTCTGAAACTTTAGCGTGTTGTTAGGATAAGCCCTCGACCGATTAGTATTCGTCAGCTGCACGCATTGCTGCGCTTCCACCCCGAACCTATCAACCTCGTCGTCTTCAAGGGGTCTTACTAAATTGGGAAATCTCATCTTGAGGGGGGCTTCGCGCTTAGATGCTTTCAGCGCTTATCCCGTCCGTACTTGGCTACCCAGCGGTGCTCCTGGCGGAACAACTGGTACACCAGCGGTACGTCCATCCCGGTCCTCTCGTACTAAGGACAGCTCCTCTCAAATTTCCTGCGCCCGCGACAGATAGGGACCGAACTGTCTCACGACGTTCTGAACCCAGCTCGCGTACCGCTTTAATGGGCGAACAGCCCAACCCTTGGGACCTACTTCAGCCCCAGGATGCGATGAGCCGACATCGAGGTGCCAAACCTCCCCGTCGATGTGGACTCTTGGGGGAGATAAGCCTGTTATCCCCAGGGTAGCTTTTATCCGTTGAGCGATGGCCCTTCCATTCGGTACCACCGGATCACTAAGCCCGACTTTCGTCCCTGCTCGACTTGTAGGTCTCGCAGTCAAGCTCCCTTATGCCTTTGCACTCTCCGAATGATTTCCAACCATTCTGAGGGAACCTTTGGGCGCCTCCGTTACATTTTAGGAGGCGACCGCCCCAGTCAAACTGTCCACCTGACACGGTCCCCGAACCAGTTTCATGGTCCTAGGTTAGAACTCCGATACGATCAGGGTGGTATCCCAACGTCGCCTTCACACAAGCTGGCGCTCATGCTTCAATGGCTCCCACCTATCCTGTACAGATCGTACCAAAGTTCAATATCAAGTTACAGTAAAGCTCCATGGGGTCTTTCCGTCTTGTCGCGGGTAACCTGCATCTTCACAGGTATTAAAATTTCACCGGATCTCTCGTTGAGACAGCGCCCAAGTCGTTACGCCATTCGTGCGGGTCAGAATTTACCTGACAAGGAATTTCGCTACCTTAGGACCGTTATAGTTACGGCCGCCGTTTACTGGGGCTTCGGTTCACAGCTTCGGATTGCTCCTAACCGCTCCCCTTAACCTTCCAGCACCGGGCAGGCGTCAGCCCGTATACTTCGCCTTACGGCTTCGCACAGACCTGTGTTTTTGCTAAACAGTCGCTTGGGCCTTTTCACTGCGACCCCCTCGGGCTATTCACCCTACCGAGGTACCCCTTCTCCCGAAGTTACGGGGTCATTTTGCCGAGTTCCTTAACGAGAGTTCTTCCGCGCGCCTTAGCATGCTCTGCTCGCCTACCTGTGTCGGTTTGCGGTACGGGCACCTTCACCTGGCTAGAGACTTTTCTCGGCAGCCGGAGTGCATGACCTTCGCTACTATAATTTTCGCTCCCCATCACAGCCCAGCCTTCACGATGAGCGGATTTGCCTACTCATCAGCCTCACTGCTTGGACGGACTATTCCATCAGTCCGCGTCACTGCCCTTCTGCGTCATCCCATTGCTCATAACGGTTTACGGTGGTACAGGAATTTGAACCTGTTGTCCTTCCACTACGCCTTTCGGCCTCGCGTTAGGTCCCGACTTACCCTGAGTGGACGAGCCTTCCTCAGGAACCCTTAGGCTTTCGGCGGACAAGATTCTCACTTGTCTTTTCGTTACTCATACCGGCATTCTCACTTGAATACAGTCCAGCACTCCTTACGGTATACCTTCAACCTATATTCAACGCTCCCCTACCCAAGTACCATACGGTACATGTCATAGCTTCGGTGGTGTGTTTAGCCCCGTTACATTTTCGGCGCAGAGTCACTCGACCAGTGAGCTATTACGCACTCTTTAAATGGTGGCTGCTTCTAAGCCAACATCCTGGTTGTCTTTGCAACTCCACATCCTTTCCCACTTAACACACACTTGGGGACCTTAGCTGATGATCTGGGCTGTTTCCCTCTTGACAATGGATCTTAGCACTCACTGTCTGACTCCCGAGAAGCACGTCTATGGCATTCGGAGTTTGACTAGACTTGGTAACCCTTGGCGGGCCCCGCACCCAATCAGTGCTCTACCTCCACGACGTTCATACCTCGAGGCTAGCCCTAAAGCTATTTCGGGGAGAACCAGCTATCTCCGAGTTCGATTGGAATTTCT